>NZ_JBFAIA010000006.1:0-130033 GCF_040654455.1 Nonomuraea sp. NPDC050691 | reverse complement strand
TCTGCTGCGGGTCAGCCAGTCGGCGCCCCACGGCGGCGGCTCGGCGGCGGGCACGTCGCCGGCCGACCAGAGGAGCAGCAGGCCGAGCACGTGCTTGCACGGGGACTTCCGGCTCGGGCAACCGCACCGGTAGGCGGGGCCGCCGAGATCGACGCATGCCTGGTAGGGCGTCGCCCCGCTGCCCTCGCACTCGCCGAACACCACGACGGCGCCACCGGACCCGCCATGGCCGGCGGCCGTCGCGACCCCGAGCAGCGGCCACGCCTCAGGACGCGCCGCGCCCTGGGCGGCCTTGCGGGACGGCGCGTCGGGGGCGAGGGCGAGCACCTGGTCTCGGCTCCACCGTTCGATCACCTAGGCACACTAGCCACTCCGGCCGACAATTCCAGCCTTCACCGACACCCTCGTCGAAGCCTCGGCCGTAGACTCGGCCCGTGGAGTTGACGATCTATCCCGACGGCCCGTCGATCGAGGTCGCGGACGAGGCGGAAGCCCTGGTCAGCGACCTGGAAGGCCAGCTCGTCCTGGACGGCACCCGGTTCCTGCGCCGCGACGTCCACGGGGCGCCGGTCGGGTTCGAGGAGCGCCCGCCGATCGCCCGCGCGCTCGACCTGCTGCCCCACCCCGAGGGCGGCTGGTACCGCCAGACCTGGCGGTCGCCGGTGGAGTTCCGGCCCGGCGGCTATCCGGGCCCGCGCGCCAGCGCCACGGGCATCTACTTCCTGCTCCAGCCGGGCGAGGAGTCGGTGCCGCACCGCGTGCGGTCGGACGAGGTGTGGCTGTGGCACCGCGGCGGGCCGCTGACGCTCACCGTCGGCGACGAGACCGTCGTGCTCGGGCCGCTGGTGGAGGAGGGGCAGGTGCCGCAGGCCGTGGTCCCGGGCGGGGTCTGGCAGGCGGCGCGGCCGGCCGGTGACGAGGCCGTGCTGGTGAGCTGCGTGGTGTCGCCGGGCTTCGACTTCGCCGACTTCTCCACCTGAGCCCGCTTCTCGACCTGAGCCCGACCGGACCCGGTTTCTCCACCTGAGCCCACCTGGGGCCCGGTTTCTCCACCCACCGTTTTGCCGGGACTTGCCTTCCCTCTACCCGCACCGGACTGTAACCACCTCGGGGCGGGGAAGCCATCCGTCATGGGGCGACTGCCCGCGTACCGGCCGATGCTCGCCCAGCTCGGCCCCCTGCCGCCGCCCGCGCAGCGGGAGCTGTGGTCGGCGGAGATGAAATGGGACGGCGTGCGGGGTCTGGCGTACGTCGAGGCGGGGGCGCTGCGCCTGATGTCGCGCAACGGCCGCGACGTCACGCTCGCCTACCCGGAGCTGTACATGATGGCCGGGGCCGTGGGCGGGAAGGACATGGTGCTCGACGGGGAGATCGTCGCGTTCGACGAGAGCGGGCGGCCCAGCTTCGGCGCCCTGGCGACGCGGATGCACCAGCGCCGGCCCATGAGGATCGCCGAGCTGGTCAAGACCGTCCCCGTCACGTACATGATCTTCGACGTGCTGCACGTCGGCGACCGCAGCACCGTGCGCCTGCCCTACGACGAACGGCGCGAGCTCCTGGAGGGGCTGGTGCGGCCGGGGTTCCGCTGGCAGACGCCGGTGGCCTTCCTCGGCGACCCGCGCGCGGCGCTGGAGGCGAGCCACCGGCTCGGCCTGGAGGGGGTGGTGGTGAAGCGCCGCGACTCGCCGTACCGGCCGGGCAGGCGCGGCCCGGAGTGGACGAAGGTGAAGAACTTCTTCACCCTGGAGGTGGTCGTCGGCGGGTGGAAGCCGGGCGCGGGGCGGCGGGCCGGGGGGATCGGGTCGCTGCTGCTCGGCGCGTACGACCCGGACGGGCGGCTGATGTACGTGGGGCACGTCGGCACGGGATTCACCGACGCCATGCTGGAGGCGCTGCGCGAGGAGCTGGCGCCGCTGGAGCGGCCCACCTCGCCGTTCGGGCAGCCGGTGCCGCGCGAGTTCGCCCGCGACGCCCGATGGGTGGAGCCGCGGCTCGTGGGCGAGGTGCGGTACGCGGACGTGACCGGCGACGGGCGGCTGCGCCACCCCTCGTGGCGTGGCCTGCGCCCCGACCGCGCGCCGGAGGAGGTACGGACCGAGGGGCTCAGGCGCGCCGGCACCCAGGCGGGATGAGGCTCTGGGGAGAAGCTCAGCCGGAGGGCGCGGCGGGCGGCCGGTAGGGCAGCGTCTGGCTGTACACGACGTTGGTGGTGGTGCTCCCGAACTGCGCGAGCTCGTCCACGATCCGCTCGAGATGTCCCATGGAGACAGCCGCCACCTTGAGCGTGTAGCAGTCGTCCCCGGTGGTGCGCAGGCATTCGAGGATCTCCTGGCGCTCGCCCAGCAGCCGGTGCAGCGGCTGGTGCCGGTTGCCCGGGTACTTCAGCCGCACCACGGCCAGCACCGCGAAACCCACCTTGCCCAGGTCGATCTCGGCCCGGTAACCGGTGATGACGCCCGACGCCTCCAGCCGCCTGACCCGCTCGGTCGTCGCCGAGGCGCTGAGGCTGACGCGCCGGGCCAGCTCGGTGAGGGGGACGCGGCCGTCCCGCTGGAGCTCGGCGAGGATGGCCCAGTCGGTCGCGTCGACACTCTCGCTCATATCTTGGAACTCCCGGTCATATCCCGAAAATACCGAGAGTTTCACGGCAGCACCCCCCTCACACCACGACCCTTCCCTTCCAGAACGCCCACAGAGCTGGATAGCGTTGGGCGGGTGCGTATTGGAGTTAATGTCCCGAACTTCGGCCCTGGAACCGATCCCGGCACCCTGCGCCGGTGGGCGCGGACCGTCGAGGGTCTCGGCTTCGACCTGCTGATGGTCTCCGACCACGTGGTGGTGACGCCCGACGTGGCCGAGCAGTATCCGGCCCCGTTCTACGAGCCGTTCACCACGCTGTCGTGGCTGGCCGGTGTCACGGACCGCATCGGGCTCGGCACGACCGTGCTGATCGTCCCGTACCGCCATCCGCTTGTGGTGGCGCGGATGGCCGCCAACCTCCAGCAGCTCAGCGGCGGGCGGCTGGTGCTCGGTGTGGGCGTCGGGTGGGCGCGGCAGGAGTTCGAGGCGCTGGGTGTGCCGTTCGAGCGGCGTGGCAGGCTGACCGAGGAGCACCTGCTGGCGATGCGGGCCGCGTGGGAGGACGAGGACGACTACCGTGCGGGCCGGATCCCGCTGTGGGTGGGCGGCAACAGCGACGCCGGCATCCGCCGGGCCGTACGGCTCGGCGACGCCTGGCACCCGCTGCGGCGCACCGTGCCCTGGATGCGGGAGGCGGCGGGCCGGTTGGAGGCCGCCGCCGCCGAGCTGGGACGCCCCGTGCCTGCCATGGTCCCGCGCGTCCGGCTGCGGCTCACCGACGCCCCGATCACCGACCCTGACCGGCTCGCCGGAGAGGGAACGCTCGACCAGGTCCTCGGCGACCTGGAGGAGCTGCGGCTGCTCGGCGTGGAGACCGTGGTCGTCGACCCGTTCGGCGAGGACCCGCGCGAGACGCTGCACCCCGAGGCGGCCTGGCGCGACCTCGCCGCGCTGGCCGCCGCCCGCACTTCCTCTCACCTCGTACGAACGGAGAAGACCTCGTGACCAGCGACGACGAACGTTTCCTGCGCCGGGCCATCGAGCTGGCCGCCGAGGCCCGCGAGGGCGGTGACCCGCCGTTCGGCTCGCTGCTGGTGGGCCCGGACGGCGCCGTGCTGGCCGAGGAGCGCAACACGACCGTCACCGGCGGCGACGTCACCGCCCACCCCGAGCTGAAGCTGGCCCGCTGGGCGGCCCGCGAGCTCAGCCCGGACGAGGCGGCGGCCACCACGATGTACACGAGCTGCCAGCCGTGCGGGATGTGCGCGGGCGCGATCGAGCGCTCGTTCCTCGGCCGCGTGGTGTTCGCGCTGTCCGGCGAGCAGCTCGCCGGCCTCAAGCCGCCGGCCACGGCCGCCGGCCCCCTCCTGGAGGGACCCGCCCTGTACGCGGAGGCGCGGGTCCCGGTGGAGGGGTACTACGTCTGACGCCGGTCAGTCCACGGGGAGGTGGGCCTGGAGCCAGGGGCGGAGCACGGACAGGGCGGCGGCCGGCTGCATGGCGCCGGTGTGGTCGAGGCCGTCCAGCACCCGCACCTCCCAGCCGAGCGACTCCAGCTCGGCCCGCCGGTCCAGGAACGGCCCGGCGATGTTCACGGTGACGCCGCCCCACCTCTGGTCGTACTCGATCACGTCGGCGGAGCCGGCGAAGCAGAGCCGCGGGCAGGTGACCCGCTCCTGGACGGCCCGGTCGTCGAACCCGCGCAGTCCCTCGTACAGCGTGACGAACTGCTTGGTCTGGTCGGGGGTCATCGCCACCTCCACGGTCGACCAGTCCCCCGGCTCGGCCGGCTCCGCGGGGGCGGCGGGCGGTTCGGGCGAGGCCATCGCGTGGGTGGCCATGGTGACGGCGAGCATCTCCGCGTACGGGCCGTCGACCGGGGGGAAGCCGCCCATGACGAGCGCCGACAGCCGGTCGGTGCGGACGGCGAGCTGGAGCCCGCTGAGCGCCAGCCAGGAGTAGCCGTAGTACGCGAACCGCCCGGCCCCGGCGGCGTCGGCCACGGCCAGCAGGTCGGCGGCGACGTTGGCGGGGGTGAGCGTGTCCGCCTTGGGGCAGGCCAGGACGTGGCCCTCGTAGTCGAACGCGACGACGCGGAAGGCGTCGGCGAGCCCGTCGATGAGGGACCGGCCCAGCGCCGGGTCCATGCCCCACTTGCGCATCTCGTCCGCCTTCGGGCCTTCGACGGGCCGGGGGTTGACGGGCAGGAGCACGACGGGACCGTCGCCGCTGATCTCGACGTCGAGCGCGGCCCCGTCGTGCAGCTTGGCCGTGGTGGTCGTCATCCGGCTCTCCTCTGATTCCTTATGCCGTAAAGAGTTATCGCGGACAAGAGAATAGCTTATGACGTAAGGAATCGAGTACGGGGTCAGGGCTTCGCCCGCTCCTTGCCCGCCGTGTGCTCCCGCTGGAACGTCGCGTACAGCCACCACAGCGACGGCACCAGCAGCACCGCCCCGACCGCCAGCGAGCCGAGGCTCGCGGCCAGCACCGTCGTGGTGGCCGCCGCCTCCCGCAGCGTCACGCCGGGCAGCAGCACCGGGTACTGCCCCACCCCCCACCCCCAGAGCAGCCCCACGACGGCGAGCGCTCCGGTGATCCGCACCTCCCGGTAGCGGCGCAGCCACAGCAGCGGCAGCGACGCCACCCCGGCCACCACCGACAGCACGAGGAACGGCAGCGCGCGCCCGGTGGCCAGCTCCGCGAACAGCCCCGGCGCGTCGGCGCTCAGCACCAGCAGCCCCGCCGCGGACAGCACCCCCACGACCACGCCCGTCACCAGCGCCCGGCGCCTGAACTCCTCCGCCAGGTCCGGCTGCCCGGTGCGTTCGGCGTCGCGGGTCAGGTAGCAGGCGGCCAGGTACGCGGCGGTGCCCACGGCCAGCGCGCCCGCCGTCAGCGACGTCGGGTTGGCCCAGCTCGTGACCAGGTCGCCCCGCGCGATGCCCGGCGGCACCCGGCCGGAGGCGACGGCGCCCGCCACCGTGCCCAGGAAGAACGGCGTGACCACGGACGAGAACGCGAACGTGGCCCCGAACAGCCGTTGCTGCCACAGCTGCGTCGACGCCTTGCGGAACGCGAACGCCGCCCCCCTCGCGATGATGCCGAGCGCCGCGAGCGTCAGCGGGATGTACAAGGTGGAGGCGACGGCCGCGAACACCGAGGGGATGCCCGTCCACATCAGCACGATCACGAAGATCAGCCACACGTGGTTGGCCTCCCAGACCGGCCCGATGGAGTGCTCCACGAGCTCTCGCCGCCGGCGCCCCGTCCCGGCCCCGCCGGCCAGCAGGTCCCACACGCCGCCGCCGAAGTCGGCGCCGCCGAACAGCACGTACGCGGTCAGGCCGACCCACAGCACCGCGAGCATGATCTCCGGCAGGCCCATGGTCAGACGACCTTGTAGCCGGTGACGTCGGGCTCCTGCGGCGCCACCGGCACCGGCACGTCACGCGCCAGCCGCCGCAGCACGTACACGGTGGCGACGGTCAGCACCACGTACACCGCCGCGACCAGCGCGAAGCCGTACACCAGGCCGGGCGCCGGGTTCACGGCGTCCGCGGTGCGCAGCACGCGGAACACGATCCACGGCTGGCGCCCCACCTCGGTGACGATCCAGCCGGCCTCCAGCGCCAGCACCGCCGCCACCCCCGACACCGCCGCGGCGCGCGCGAACCAGGCCGTGCGCGGGATGTCGCGCCGCCGCCACCACGACACCCCCAGCCACGCGGCGAGCAGCAGCAGCGCCATCCCCATGCCCACCATGATCTGGAAGCCCCAGTGGACGACGTTGACGGGCGGCCGGTCGCCGGGCGGGATCACGTTCAGGCCCTGGATGGCGGCGTCCGGATCCCAGTGGGCGAGCAGCGACAGCCCGTACGGGATCTCCAGGGCGTACCTGAGCTCACCGTCGACCGCGATGCCGCCCAGGTGCAGCGGCACCCCGCGGCCCGACGCGAAGACGCCCTCCATGGCGGCCAGCTTGACCGGCTGGTAGTCGGCCACGAAGTGCGCCGCCCAGTCGCCCACGCCGATCTGGAACGGCGTGACGATCGCCGCCACGCTCATCGGCAGCAGCAGGCCCAGCCGGTGGTAGCGGTCGCGCCGGCCGCGCAGCATGGCCACCGCGTACACGCTCGCCATGCCGTACCCGGCGACCATGAACGCGGCCAGGATCATGTGGACGGTCTGGGGCGGCGTCGCCGGGTTGAACATCGCCGCCCACGGGTTCACGGCCACCACCTTGCCGCCGCGCACCGCGAACCCGGTGGGCTGCTGCATCCAGGCGTTCGCGGTGACGACGAAGAAGGCGCTGGCCACGCCCGCGAGGACGATCGGCACACCGGACAGCATGTGCCTGACGGGCGGCAGCCGGTCCCAGGCGTACAGGTAGACGCCGAGGAAGATGGCCTCGATGAAGAACGCGATGCCCTCCAGCGAGAACGGCAGCCCTATGACCTCGCCGTACGTGCCCATGAGTCCCGGCCACAGCAGCCCCATCTCGAACGACAGGATGGTACCCGACACGGCGCCGACGGCGAACAGCACGCCCATGGCCCTGGCCCACCGCCGAGCCAGCAGCCGGTAGTGGACGTCCCCCGTGCGGTACCCCCGCCACTCGGCCAGCAGGGTGATCGCCGGCATGCCCACCCCGAAGCAGGCGAGGACGATGTGCCAGCCGAGGGAGAGCGCCATCTGCATCCGCGCGGCCCCCAGGTCGGCCGGGGCCGCGGGGGCCCGCACCGCGCTCGCCACGAACCCGCTCGCGGCATCGGTCACGGCGGCGAGAAGGGGAGCGACCATGTGTCATCTCCTGCCGGGAACGGGGAGCTCAGCACTCCGCTCGGTACTCCGCCGCGAGATTGTTGTGGAAGAGGGTGCCGGAATCGAGCGAGAGCTGGTCGGTGAGCGGCATGGGAGCGGTCGCCCACCCTGCCAGGACGGTGCTGTTCATATGTCTTCCCCCCGCGACTGGCTGACGCCGGTGTGAATGCGTCGAGTGACGGCTGAATATCGGTATCGCCGGCCGCGATGAGCGGCCCGGCACCTTGCGATTTCCGTCAGTCCTTGTACGGCGCATCCGCGGCCGGCCATCAGCCTATTTATCCGACCCCCATGGACGGAAAACCCGCGGGCGGGCAGATCATTTCCTTGTTCGAGTGAGATGGGCGCGAGGTCACGCCAGATAGGGGCGCAGGTTCTCACCGGCCTTGATCACGCGTTCCGTACGGTCATCACAGGCAGTACCGCACGGCCGCACCTCAGACGGCTATCGCGTTGATGGTGACCGGGATGTTGCCGCTGATCGCCTTGGAGTAGGGGCAGATCTGGTGGACGGCGGCGCCGAGTTCGCCGGCCGTCCGCTGGTCCCACGCCTCCGAGTTCCCGATTGAGCACGGCGCTGAGACCGAACTCGCCGTCGTCGCCGTGGTGCAGGGTCACCCCCGCCGTGATGGCCGTGCTCTTCAGCGTGACCCTGCGCCGCGCCGCCGCCCTCCTGACCGCGCCGAGGAAGCAGGAACCCCAGCCCGCGGCGAACAACTGCTCGGGGTTGGTGGCCCCGCCCGCCCCGCCGAGCTGCTTCGGGATGGCGAGCGTGGTGTCGAGGAGGCCGTCGTCGGCTTGGATCCGGCCTCCGTTGCGGCCCTCTCCTGTGACGGTGACGATCCCGGTGTAGCTGACTTCGTCCGGGACGACCTGAGCCTGACCGGCGGAGTCACCGCCCCGTGATGAAGGCGAGCAGGTCGTCGTTGAGCTGGTCACGGTGGCTGACGAACAGGCCGTGGCCGGCCGTCGGGTACTCGTGGTAGACGGCGCCGGGGATCATCTTGGCGGTGCGGCGGCCGGTGGCGTCGATGGGCGCGGAGAAGTCGGCGGCGCCGTGGACGACCAGCGTGGGCACGTTGATCTCGGGCAGGGTGGCCCGGTGGTCGAAGTCGACCACGTTGCGCTGGCTCTGGCGCACCGCCCACGGCGAGACCTCCAGGCACTGGCGCATGGTGAACTCGATCTGTGCCGGGGAGACGTCGTTGCCCAGGTGGGTGGCGAAGAACGCCTGCGCCTGCCGGGCCAGCCACTTGGGCCGGTCGGCGTCGAGCGCGGCGATCGACGCGTCCAGCAGGGCGCCGGGGATTCCCTCGGGGTTGTCGTCGGTCTGCCGCATGAACGGCAGCATGGCCGAGACGAGCGCGATCCGCGCGATCCGGGAGTCGCCGTGCCGGTGCAGGTACCGGGCGATCTCGGCGCCGCCCATCGAGTGGCCCACCAAGGTCACGTCGCGCAGGTCGAGGCGCTCGATCAGCACGGCCAGGTCGTCGGCCGCGGTGTCCATGTCGTAGCCGGTGCCGGGGCGCTCGGAGCGGCCGTGCCCGCGCCGGTCCAGGGCGATGCAACGGTAGCCGCGCTCAACGAAGTACGGGATCTGGTACTCCCACATGTCGGCGCAGAGCATCGCACTGGCGACGAACACGATCGGCTGTCCCTGGCCGTAGTTCTCGTACGCCAGGCGGGTTCCGTCACTCGTCTCGAAGAACATCTCATGACCCCCATGTCGCGGTGTGGGTGGGTTCGCGGTGCTGACGTGAGAAGTCTCGCGGGACGAGGTAGGCGTGCCAATTACGTGCCAGGTAAGCGCCACCGGAAGTACAGGTCGTCGCGTACTTCCTGCTCCGCGCCCCAGCGGTCACGGTGAATCCCGGCCGAGCCGGGGCCGGATCTTCCACTACCGCGCGCCGCGGTCGGCCGGGAGCGGTGAGCCAGGGGGCTGCGCGAGGAGATCGGTCACCAGGTCGAACCCCGCCGCACTCGGGCCGGCAGTGACGCTCGACTGCGGAGTCAGGGTCCGCGACGACGGCGTGGCCACGGAACGGATTCTCCCGCCCACCTTCCCGGACTGGTCGAAGACCTGATGGCGGCTGACCCTCACCCTGAACCGGTCCTGCCGGCCCGGGACCGCCAGGCCGCAGATCGGCGGCACCGGGATCTACGGATCTTGTTCCAGTCGATCAACAACTGTTAGGTTTTCCTGTCGTAAGCGGGACATGTCCGGACCGTCGACCGCAGCGAAACATCCGCACAATCGGAGGGATGCACAGGTGAGGCGAAAGCTCGCGAGGACGGCAGGTGCGGCTCTGATCGGCGCCACCTGCCTGATGGGTCTCGCTCCGAGCGCTCAGGCCGACGCGACCGACAATTACGCGTGCGCCACAGGCCAGTTCTGCCTGTACGAGCACGACGATTTCAAGAGCGGATACATGATTCAGATGCCGATCAGCGGCTCCTGCAGGAACCTGACCGGACATTACAACAACATGGCGAGCTCGATGGTCAACAACTCGAGCAAGATCGTCTGGCTGTTCGACAGGGCCAACTGCGCCGGCACCAGGGGCTACACGGCTGCAGCCGAGAGCGAGGACAAGGACTTCACGAACAACGGCTGGGACAACAAGACGAGTTCCCTTCTGTGATCCTGTCCCCCGGACGGCCCAGTGCCGTCCGCGCGACACCCCACCCACCATGGCACCGAAGCCGGCGGCGTCCGTCCGGCTGACGGCCGCCGTCCTGGGATCCGTCGTCGCCGCCGGCTGTTCTGCGGCGGCGACGCACTCACCGTCCCAGCGGCAGGCCGTCCCGCCGGTCGTGAGCGTCCCGCTCCCGGGCGAGGAGGCACGTGGACTCACCGTGCCTTTCGACGCCTACAACTTCTCCCCGGCCGAGATCATGACCATCGAGGCGGCCGAGGACCTCCTCATCCGCGACTGCATGCGCGATCAGGGCATGGCCTGGGAGGTGCTGCCGCAGGCCCGGCAGGAGGACGTCGAACCTCCGCACCGCCGCCGCTACGGCGTCATCGAGCCGCAGATGGCGCAGCTCTTCGGCTACCACGTCCCCGCCGAGAGGCCCTCGGTGGCCGAGCGAAGGGCGCGATGGGACGTTCGGACGGCGAAGCTGTCGGCTCAGGAACGGCGTGCCGCGTACGGCGATGACACGGCCGGTGACGGAGGCGGATGTGCGCGCCAGGCCCGCAGGACCCGGTTGCAGGGCGCCCCGAAAGTCGACTCGTCGTTGTTCAACAGGCTCATCGAGCAGACCTTCGAGGCCTCGCAGCGCGACGAGAACGTGGTGCGCGCCTTTCAGTCGTGGAGCGCGTGCATGACCGCCGTGGGCGTCCGTTACGCGAACCCGCTGCAGGCCGTCACCGATGAACGGTGGATGCGGGACGACAGGCCTTCTTCCGCCGAAATACGCGTGGCTACGGCCGATGTCCGGTGCAAGGAGAAGACCGACCTGGTCGCCGTTTGGGCAAGAGCGGAGAAACGCCTTCAGGACGACGCCGTTCGCGGCCACGCCGAGCAGTTCCGGGTGCTGAAGGCGAGTAAGGACCAGCAACTCCTGACGGCCCGCCGGCTTCTCACCCGCGAATCGTCGGGTTGACGCGCCTCACCTGGGTACAGGGCCTCGAAGTCCCGGTGGTCGCGGATCAGCGTACGAGCCGGCCATGGACATGCGGCCCCTGTCCCTCATCGACAGCGGCCCCCGCCACACGCCCCCTGGTGGCGATCGGAGCCGACGAGAGTGATGTTCATGGGTTCGTGGTCCTGGTGATGGAGATGTCCAGTTCGTGGGCGTTCCTGCCGGCGGGGCCGGCGTGGTCGATCAGCCGCCGGCGGTCAAGGGTGACGCCGTCACTGCGGCCGGCGACCGCGACCGTGACGATCAGGGCGAACGCGGCCAGCGCAGTCAAGGTGCGCAGGGTGTGGAACAGCTCCCATCGCTGGAAGATCTCGGCGTGGCCGTCCGGGACCGGGCCGGCGGCCCACTTCCGGAAGTAGGCGTGCAGCGGGACGTTGCCGAACACGGTGATCAGCAACGAGGCCAGCGTCAGCGCGCCGGCGCCGAGGGCCAGCCGGCGCGGCCCGCCGCGGCCGGCGATCGCCAGACCGAACGTGGTGAGGATGGCCAGCGCCATCGCGCTCTGCATGACCGGCTCGTTGACCTTCATCATCGTGGTGTGGAAGGTCAGGCGCACGTCCAGCGGAACGGCACCGAACGTGGGGATCACATTGGCGGCGCCGTATCCGAACGCCCCCGCGAGCAGCCCGGTGGCGAGCAACGCCGCGCCATGGATGTACCTCACTGGGGTTCTCATGTCCGGCAATGGTCGTCCATCCGCTGCTCTGGGGCGTCCCCGTGAGGGGGCATTCGCCTCTACCGCACCGGGATCAACGACCGGCCCGCGACTACAACACGGGGAGTAGTTCCGTACAACGGCATCCTTGCGTTTAACCCCTGGCATCGTGCGCAGAGGGCATGTCGGCGGATGCGGGGATGATCACAGGGAGAGGCGTTCGGGTGGGCGATCAGGACAGCAGGCCCAGACTGTGTCAGGTGGTTCTCGACTGCACCGACGCCAGGGCTTTGGCGGAGTTCTACCGGTCTTTGCTGGGCCTGGTCTACCGGCCCGGCGATGAGCCGCCCGAGGCGGGAGGCGATGACGAGCGGGGCCGCGACTGGCTGGTGCTGAGGACCCCGGGCGGGGCTCCGCAGATGGCCTTCCAGCAGGTCGACAAGCTGCCCGAAGCGACATGGCCGCAGGGCCAGGTCCCGCAGCAGATGCACGTGGACCTGACCGTGACATCGGTCGAGGATCTGCGGGCACAACACGAACGCGTCCTGCGCCTCGGCGGCCGGCTGCTGCTCGACCGCATCGACGACGCCGAGGAGCCCCTGCGGGTGTACTCCGACCTGGCCGGGCATCCCTTCTGCGTCTTCGTTTCCAGGCGCAGGGCCTTTGACGATCGCTGAATGCCGGCGGGGGTCGGAGACATCCTGCGGGCTCCATCTCCCGTAGTGGCCCTCCTGGAGGGCTCCCCCGCCCTCCTTGGGTTTTTTGCGGCGGGATGATTGTCTGACCGTAGGAACTATGAGGAGGGCACCGGTGACCCGTCAGATCGTCTCCGTCGTGGGTGGCAAGGACGCCGCCAGCGCGAGCACGTACCAGTCGACCAATCCCGCGCGCATCAGTGAGGTGGTCGCGAGCGTCGGGATGGCCGACGCCGACACGTTCGCCGCAGCCTGCCGTACCGCCAAGGAGGCGCAGCGGGAGTGGGCCAAGGTGCCCGCGCCGGTGCGCGGGCGGGTGATCGCGTCCATCGGGCGGCTGGTCGAGGCCAACGCCGAGAGCCTCGCCCGGCTGGTGACCGAGGAGATCGGCAAGCCTTACGCGGAGGCGCTGGGCGAGGTGCGGGAGATCGTCGACACGTGCGACTTCTTCCTCGGCGAGGGGCGGCGGCTGTACGGGCAGACGGTGCCGTCGGAGATGCCGGACAAGAACCTGTTCACCTTCCGCAACCCGGTGGGCGTGGCGGCGGTGATCACGGCGGGGAACTTCCCGGTCGCCGTGCCGTCCTGGTACCTGGTGCCGGCGCTGCTGTGCGGCAACGCCGTGGTGTGGAAGCCGGCCGAGTACGCCGCCGCGTCCGGGCACGCCCTGTACCGGCTGTTCGCCGCGGCCGGGCTGCCCGACGGGGTGCTCAACGTGGTGTTCGCCGACGGCGCCGAGACGTTCCGGGGCCTGGAGCGGGCGCTGGAGGAGGGCACGGTGCAGAAGGTCGGGTTCACCGGCTCCAGCGAGGTCGGGCGTAAGGTCGGCGAGCTGACCGGCCGCCACCTGCAGTCGGCGTGCCTGGAGCTGGGCGGCAAGAACCCAATGGTGATCATGCCGGACGCCGATCTGGACCTGGCCGTCGAGGGGGCGCTGTTCTCCGGGTTCGGCACGGCCGGCCAGCGCTGCACCAGCCTCGGCACCGTGATCGTGCACGAGAGCGTCCACGACGAGTTCCTGGGGCGCTTCGCCGCGGCCGTGCGCGAGGCGCGGATCGGTGACCCGGGCCAGGAGGTGCTGGCGGGCCCGCTCCTCGACCAGAAGTTCGCCGACCGGTACGAGGAGTACCTGACCTGGATCCAGCCCCACCACCAGGTCGTGTCCGGCGAGACGGGACGCATCACCCCGGACAGCCCGCGCCAGGACTTCACCGGTGAGGGCGGCCTGTTCTACCACCCGGTCGTGGTCGACGGGGTGCGGCCGGACGACCGGCTGTTCCTGGAGGAGACGTTCGGGCCGATCGTCGGCGTGACGACGTTCCGGACCCTGGACGAGGCGATCGAGCTGGCCAACCTGCCCGGGTACGGCCTGTCCAGCTCCATCTACACGACCGACGCCCGCAACGCCTTCCGTTTCCGCGAGGGCGTCTCGGCCGGCATGGTCAGCGTCAACAACTCGACGTCCGGGGCGGAGGCGCACCTGCCGTTCGGCGGCAACGGCAAGTCCGGCAACGGCAGCCGGCAGTCGGGCATGTGGGTGCTGGACCAGTTCACCCGCTGGCAGGCGATGAACTGGGACCACTCGGGCCGCCTGCAGAAGGCCCAGATGGACGTCGCCGACATCACCCCGGACCTGGACTTCCGCCTCCCGTAGCGGAAGCCTCCCGCAGCGGGAATCCCTCGTAGCGGAAATACGGGGCCACTGGTGGAGGATCCTCCCGCCGGAAGCCAAGAAAGCCACTCCGCCGGCCGGCGTTCGCCTGCCGGCGGAGTGGCGTCGTGCCAGGATGGGCCTACCCCGGTCACGGAACGCCGCCGGGAGGCGACGGTACGCAGTCGGGAAACACGGGAACGCGGGCCCCATCGGGGGTGCCCGCGTTCCCTCAGCCGACGCGGCCGTCAGCCGGTGATGCTCAGACGAGGCCGGCCTTCTCCAGCGCCGCGCAGCAGGTGTTCACCAGCAGGCGGGTGACCACGTACGGGTCGACGTTGGCGTTGGGGCGGCGGTCCTCGATGTAGCCCTTCTTGTCCACCTCGACCTGCCACGGGATGCGGACGGAGGCGCCGCGGTTGGACACGCCGTAGCTGTACTTGTTCCACGGGGCGGTCTCGTGGTGGCCGGTCAGGCGCAGCTCGATGTCGGCGCCGTACTGGGTGACGTGCTCCATCGGCTTGTCGCCCTCGCCGAGGGACTCGCACGCGGCGATGATCGCGTCGTAGTTCTCGCGCATCGCCTTGGTGGAGAAGTTGGTGTGCGCGCCGGCGCCGTTCCAGTCGCCGCGGGCGGGCTTGGCGTCGAGGGTGGCCTCCACGCCGAACTCCTCGGCGGTCCGGTAGAGGAGGTAGCGGGCGACCCACAGGTGGTCCGAGACCTCGAGGGGGCCGGCCGGGCCGACCTGGAACTCCCACTGGCCGGGCATGACCTCGGCGTTGATGCCGGAGATCGCCAGGCCGGCGGTCAGGCAGCGGTCGAGGTGCAGCTCGACGATCTCGCGGCCGAACACGGCCTCGGCGCCGACGCCGCAGTAGTAGTGGCCCTGCGGGGCGGGGAAGCCGCCCTCGGGGAAGCCGAGGGGACGGCTGCCCTTGAAGAAGGTGTACTCCTGCTCGATGCCGAACCAGGAGTCCTGGGCGGCGTACTGCTCGGCGATCGGGCGGAGGAGGGCGCGGGTGTTGCTCTTGTGCGCGGAGCCGTCGATCTCCTCGACCTCGCACAGCACGAGCACGTTGTCACCGCCGCGGATCGGGTCCGGGCAGGTGAACACCGGGCGCAGCACCCGGTCGGAGGAGTGCCCCTCGGCCTGGTTGGTGCTGGAGCCGTCGAATCCCCACACGGGCGGCTCGGCGCCGTCGGCAAGGATCTTGGTCTTCGAGCGCAGCAGAGCGGTGGGCTCGGTGCCGTCGATCCAGATGTACTCAGCCTTGTAGCTCACGAACGGTCCTTTCGGGGTTTCTCTCAGCCGCGCCGAGTCTTCCGGACGGCCGTTTCCCGCTTTTTGCCCGAATGTGAACGTCGTGTTAATCAGCACCAGTCCGTACGTTCCGCTGTGAGGGGCGTGCGATCATGTGGGGCCGGAGGTTCCCCCATGCACACGCACCACCACGAAGCGCTCGACGAACTGGACGAGACCGCCCGGCCGCACGCGCCCCGGATCGACCCGGCTGAGCTCACGCCCGAGGAGCGCCGGCTCGGGCAGCACCTGGCCGCCGTCCACGACGGCTACCGGCACGAGATGCGGCAGGTGATGACGGCGGTCGAGCAGGTGGCGGCGGGCACGCTCGACCCCGAGGCGCTGCGTTCGCAGATCAACCGGCTGACCATGCGGCAGAACCTCTGGACGCTGGGCGCGTTCTGCGCCTCGTTCTGCCGGCTGGTGACGATCCACCACAGCATCGAGGACGAGAGCCTGTTCCCCGCGATCGCGGAGCGGGACTCCGCGCTGGCGCCGGTGGTGGCCAAGCTCACGCAGGAGCACGAGGTCATCGCGGGGCTGCTGACGGCGCTCGACGAGGCGTGCGTGCGGCTGGTGGCCGGGTCGTCCGAGGTGGAGGAGATCAGGGTCCGGGCCGCACGGCTGGCCGAGGTCCTGTCGTCGCACTTCGCGTACGAGGAGGAGGAGCTGGCCGGGCCGATCGGCCGGCTGCAGATCCAGATCTGACCCGCCCGCCGGCCGACCGGCCCCGCGCTCAGGCGACGCGCCCCTCGCCTCCGTGCCTGCCGTCGTAGCCGAGCAGCCGCATCGCGGTGTCCGGGTCCATGGCGGCGGCCAGGAGCTGCGCCCGGGCGTGCGCCTCGTCGCGTTCGCGCTCGGCCTTGACCTGGGCCGCCCGCATGCCGCGGACCGCGACGAGCGCCAGCCCGATGCCGACGATCACCGCGACCACGATGACGAACACGATGAGCAGCACCCCCGGCGAGGCCACCCCCATCCCCTGACCGGCGCCGGTGGGCGGCGCCATCCCGGTCAGGGTCAGGCCGACCAGCAGGACGAGCGTCACCAGGGCGAGCAGGCTCACGACCAGCACCCAGCCGCAGCCGCGCGGCCCGCGCGCCGGGCCGGCGACGGCTCCGGTGGTGACGGACTCCGCCGCGGGCCCGCCGACCATCGCGGCCGCCGGGCCGTATCCGGGGACGGGCGAGGGCGGGGACGCGGGCGCGGCCGCGGGGACGACCGCCGGTCCGGGCTCCGGCGCCCACGGCATGAACTCCGGCCGCCCGTCAGCCCCCGCCCCCGGCGACACCCCGCCCGCCGGAGTCCCGGCCGTGGGGAGCGCCGTCGTGGTGGTCACGGCGGGAGAGGACGGCGGCGAGGCCGCCGCGACCGGCAGCGCTCCGCTGGGCACGGTCTCGACGATCTCCCCGGTGACCACCTCCCCCGCGGGCGGCGGGCCGGCGGCCTCCGGCAGGTCCCGGTCGACGCGGCTGTGCTCCTTGTGCGCCCGCGCCGCGTCCCGGTGGTACTCCTCCAGTTCCTCGTACAGCTCGTCCGAGGCGTAGACGGTGCCGTTGATGATCGCCCCGGGCCGCCGCTCGATGATGGCCACCACGTCGTCGCCGTTGAGCGTCTTGTGGGTCTCCAGGGCGTGCGCCACGCACAGCACGTCGCGCCGGTGCTCCTCCAGCAGCCGCTCGGTCCGCTCCAGCAGCCGTACGAGGTTGAACTCGATCCGCTCCCCCAGCACGTCGGGCGCCGGCTCCGCCTGCCCCTGGACGGGCCGCTTGTCGGCGATGCCGACGGGACCGCCGCCGCGCCGGGGCATGGCCTTGCCGCCCATGATCTCCAGCTCCTGGAGGGCGGGCAGCGAGGTGACGCCGGAGCCCATGCCCCAGTGCGACTCCATGAGCGCCGTCAGGTAGGTCGCCGAGTGCAGGTCGCCGGAGACGCCGGAGGAGTTGTCCTCGCCGAAGAACATCCGCTCGCCGGCCAGGGAGGCGAGGGAGACCATGATGTCGGCCTCGTACTCGGACTTCCAGCGGGTGAACTGGTCCTCCGGCTTGATGGAGGCCACCATGCCGAGGTAGTCGGCGCCCTTCTCGATGGTGGCGATGTCGATCTCGAGGTGGAAGCGGGTGACGTAGGCGACGACGGCGTGGCACGCCTCGTGGACGGCGACCGCGTGCCGTTCCCGCTCGATGTACTCGACGTCCTCGGGCGGCCCGAGCTGCTTGAGCCGTTTGGCGCGCAGCACGTCGGACCAGGTGATGACCTCGCGCCCGTCGCGGATGGCGGTGATCAGCGACTCGTTGACCAGGTCCTTGATGGTGGCGCCGGTGGCGTACGGGGTGATGGTGGCGAGCTTGTCGATCTGCTCGGCGGTGAGCTCGTGCTCGACCTTGTCGAAGTAGCCCTGGTAGGTGCGCAGCCGCCCGGCCTTGGACGGGTAGCCCACCTTGTAGATGCGGTCGATGCGGCCGGGCCGCAGGAGCGCCTCGTCGAGCGCGTCCGGCCGGTTGGTGGCCATCATGACGAGGATGCGGTACTTGGGCGGCGGCTTGGGCCGCATGCCGAGCAGCCGCCGGACGAGGCGGTTGAAGAATCCGCGCGGCTTCTTGAGCCCCGACAGCTCGGTGAGCAGCGCCTGAAGGGTGCCGGGGTCGCCGCTGTTCATGCCGCCGCCCATGATGAAGCGGTTGCGGGCGCCGGGCTCCTCCGGTTCGCGGGCGCGGCGGAAGGCCAGCGCCGAGCGGGTCTCCTCGGACAGGTAGCCGAGGCCGTGGCAGCCGTGCGCGCCGGAGAACGCCGACCAGCCGCCGCCCTGGCCGGGCGGCCCCTGCACGGCGAGCCGGCCGCGCTTGCCGAGCGAGTCGGCCTCGTCGAAGAAGACGATCACGCCGCCGTACCGCAGGGCTAGTTTGCGCAGTTTGCGGAACAGCGTCTTGACCTTGAGGATGCCGATGCCCATGAACATGTTGGTGAACGCGCCGGGGTCCACGAACACGTACGGCTTGCCGGTCTCCCCCGCGACCGCCTCGGCCATGAGGGTCTTGCCGGTGCCGGGCGGCCCCCACAGCAGCAGGCCGCTGGGCACGTAGCCGCCGCGCTCCTCGATCTCGCCGGGCCGTTCGAGGAAGACGATGTTCTCCCGGACGCGCTCGACGACGTGGTCCTGGCCCCAGACGTCGGCGAAGCGGGTCTTGATGTCGTCGGGGAAGTACGTCTCGACGCCGCCCCGCGACAGGAACCAGAACATGCCGACGAACTGGATGATGACCACGAAGAACAGGAAGACGATCTGGAGCAGGAACGGCAGCGCCTGGAACACCAGCGCGGGCGCCCGGAACAGCGCCAGGAACGGGCTGGTCTCCAGCACCGCGCCGAGCACCAGCGCCACCAGCACGCCCCAGAAGGCGATCTTGACGGCCCGGGCGATCCGGTAGCGCGTCCAGTCGTCGAAGCGCCGGTGCGACCACCGCTCGAACCCGCCGAAAACCCGGCGGCTCCAGAAGCCGTGGTAGCGGGACGAGCGCTCGCTGACGAGGAAGTGGAGCTGGCGCAGCGCCTCAGCGCCGAGCAGCCAGAAGATCCACTGGTGCTCGTACGCGATGACCTGGACCGCCTCGGGGAAGCCGACGATGCCCTCGTAGTCGGCCATGGTCTTCCAGGAGAGCACGAGGAAGGCCGCGACCAGCCCGAGGAGGAACTTGCTCCGGTCCCAGAACGGCATCCTCTTCCTGGTGACGGAGTCGGGGTCGGCCGGCCCGCTGCCGGGCGCGCGCAGCCCTTCGTGGTGGGTGGTGGTGATCAACTGTGCCCCCTCAACCGGGCAGCCGGAGCAGTCGGAACGAGTCGGCGATCTTGTCGAACTCCGCGGCGCGGGCCCGGAAGCAGATCGCCTGGCAGCCGATGAGCATGATCGAGACGGTGTCGCCCTGCTCATCAAGGATGGCGGTGTGGTCGAAGGTCTGGATCTGCGTCCCGATCCGGTAGGTGAAGCGCACCCTGACGCCCCTGGCGCCCCGGTCCAGGGTGAGGACCTGGTCGCTGATCTCCTCGAAGCCGCTGAACAGCGGCTGCCTGCCGGAGGCGGCCGCCCGCGCCTCGTACAGCTGACGCACCCGCTCGGTCACCGGGAAGAGGAAGTCGCGCAGCTGGTCGAGGGAGATCGTGTCGCGCTGCTCGTCGGTGAGCTGGTGGACGGTGGCGTAGAGGAAGGGGTCGGTGGAGCCGAGCAGGTGGGTGACGTTCGGCTCGGCCGACTGGTCGAAGGCGACGGACCAGACGCGCCGCGCGCGCTCGGCCTCGGCGAGGGAGCCGGGCTGGGTCCCGCTCAGGTACAGGTCGATGGGGTGTGCGTTGAGCTGGGCGAACGAGGAGGGCACCTTGAAGTAGGTGGTGCCGTCCCGATCGCGCACGTAGGTGTACTCGGGCTGTCCGCAAGCGGACAGCGACATGAGGGCCGCGGCCATGAGCGCGACCCAGGCCCGTGCCGTTCTCACCGGGGGGTACCTCCGCTTTGCGGACCGACGCCGTTGTTGTGCCCGTTTTCAGGCCAGGTGAGCCGGATGTACGGTGAGAAATCTTGACCAAATCTTGGCCGGGCCTTGGCTTCAGTTGTTACAGACCAGGCAATGCCCCAGTCAGGGCGTCACCTTCCACGGTCACCGCCGTACAACGTTCGTGCAACCCCCCATTGGTTCCTCTCAGGAAGTGACGAAAGATATGAGGATCCCTCCGACTGGGGAGCACACTCATGAAGGAACCGGTGATCGAGACCGTGGACTCCTACGGCATGACGGCTGAGCGTCAGTTCAGCGACCTGTGGGCGCGCGACGTGCTGTCCATGAGGGACCGCCGCCTGCTGCTGCTCGGCCTGCTGGTCGGGCAGGGCATCGACGACCAGGCCGAGGTCCAGCTCGACGCCGCCCTGCGCACGAAGCTGCTGTCGGAGGGCGAGCTGCGCGAGGTCGTGGTGTTCGTCACCCACTACGCGGGCTGGTCGCGGGGGGCCAAGCTGAACGCCCAGGTGGAGGAGCTGATCGCCCGGGCGGCGGAGGACGGCGCGGGCCCCGCCTGATCGCGGGGCCCTCCCCGGCCGTCAGGACGACTCGCCGAGGGCGATGGTCTCGGCCACCTCGGCGTGCCGTTCCTCCTCTTCCTGGGCGAAGCGCTTCTGGTCGAGCCGCTCGGCGATGTCCTCGTCCTGCTTCATCAGGGCCTCCAGCGACTGGCCGGCCATGTCGAGCACGCCCATGTCCGCGTACGCCTGCTGGAGCCTGGGGCTCCACAGCCCGATGTCCTTCACGCACGGGACGATGCGGCTGAACAGCAGCGACCGGAAGACGCGCAGGTACTCCGAGCGGTCGGTGGCGACCATGGCCTCGTCGACCTCGGCCTTGGACAGACCCATGTACTCCCAGGTCTCCCGGCCGCGCAGGCGGTCGCGCATGAGGTAGCAGCCCTCGATGACGAAGTCCTCGCGATCGCGCAGCTCGCTCTCCGACAGGTCGCGGTAATAGTCGCGCAGCGCCATCCGGCCGAAGGCGACGTGCCGCGCCTCGTCCTGCATGACGTACGCGAGGATCTGCTGGGGCAGCGGCTTGGTGGTGAAGTCGCGCATCACGCCGAACGCGGCCAGGGCTAGCCCCTCGATGAGCACCTGCATGCCGAGGTAGGGCATGTCCCAGCGGGAGTCGCTCAGGGTGCTGTCCAGCAGCGCCTTGAGGTGCTCGTTGATCGGGTAGGCCAGGCCGACCTTCTCCTGGAGGAAGCGGGCGTAGGTCTCGGCGTGGCGGGCCTCGTCCATGGTCTGGGTGGCGGCGTAGAACTTCGAGTCCAGGTCGGGGACGCTCTCGACGATCTTCGCGGAGCAGATCATGGCGCCCTGCTCGCCGTGCAGGAACTGTGAGAACTGCCAGGCGGCGCTGTGCCGGCGCACCTCGCGGCGCTGCGCCTCGTCCATCCGCTCCCACAGCGGGGTGCCGTGGATGGCGATCGTCTCGTCGGGGACGCCCAGCACGTCGTACGGGTCCACCTCGAGGTCCCAGTCGATGCGCTTGGTGGAGTCCCACTGCTTGTCCTTGCCCTTCTGGTACAGGGCGAGCATCCGGTCCCGGCCGTCGTCGTACTCCCAGGTGAACCTGGTCTGCCCGGCCATGTCCACGTTCCAGGTGGAGAGCTCGGCGGGGATCGTGTAGAGATCGTGCGTCGACATCGGACCTCCGAGGGGGGACGTACACCGTACGTACCCTTTCGAGGCTGGCACGTACACCGTACGTCCGTCAATAGAATGAGCTATGACCACGGAGCCCCTGTCCAGGGCGCGCATCGTCACCGCCGCGATCGACCTGATCGAGAGAGAGGGCGCCGACGCGGTGTCCATGCGGCGCATCGCGGCCGAGCTGGGCGTCGGCGTGATGTCCCTCTACAACCACGTCCCCAACAAGGACGCGCTGCTCAACGGCGTGGCCGAGACCGTGCTCAGCGAGATCGAGTTCACCGACGACCCCGACGCCGACTGGCCCGACCGGGTGCGCACCCAGGCGCGCGCCTTCCGGCAGATCGCGCACCACTACCCGCGGTGCACCATGCTCGTGGTCAGCCGTCAACTCTCCTCCGCCGCCGGGCTGCTGCCGGTGGAGCGGGCCCTGGCCACGCTGCGCAGCGCCGGGTTCGACGGGCCCGACGCGGTGCGGGTCGTACGGCTGTTCATCGCCTTCATCGTCGGCTCGCTGCTGCGGGAGGTGGGGGTGACGCCGACGTTCGCGCCCGTCCACCACCGGCACCTCGCCGGGGCCGAGGCCGTCGACCCGGCCCTGTTCCCGGAGGTGAGCGCCCTCGCGCCGCTGCTCGGCGCGTGCGACCACGAGGCCGAGTTCGAGTTCGGGGTGGAGCTGCTCATCCAGGCGATCACCGTGCTCCAGGCGCACAAGGAGGGCACGCGCCGAGGCAGTGAGCGCTGAGGCACTGAGCGCTGAGGCACTGAGGACGGACACGCGGGAGGGCGCCCGCTGACACCGGGCGCCCTCCGGGCGGGGCAGCCGTCCCTTCCCCTGAACGGCTGCCGTCAGTACCGGTCGTCCGACCGTCAATACCAGTTGTGCGACTGGAAGTGTCCCCAGGCGCCGCACGGGCGTCCGTACCTGCCCTTGATGTAGGCGAGTCCCCAGCGGATCTGCGTCGCCGGGTTGGAGCGCCAGTCGGCGCCGGCCCCGCTCATCTTGCCTCCGGGCAGGGCCTGCGGGATGCCGTACGCGCCCGACGAGCTGTTGTAGGCGCGATGGTCCCAGTTGCTCTCCCGGGTCCAGAGGCTGTCCAGGCAGCGGAACTCCTGGTAGGACCAGGATCTGCGGACCACCTGGTCCAGGGCGATCACCTTGTTCCTGCGCTTGGGCCGCAGGTCGTCGGCGCGGCGGCCGTTCAGGAGCACGGGGGCGAGCCGGGGCTTGGCCGACGGGCTCCACGTGCCGATCCGGATGACGGGAGCGTGCCAGACGCCCTGGCGGACCACCGGAGGGGCGGCCTCGCGCCGGAGTGCTCCCTGGTTCGAGTCGGCCCTGGCCGCCGCGGTCGTGGAGCCGAGCGCGACGACGGCGGCCGTCGCGGCCAGAGCGCTGTGAAGAGCGCGTTTGCTGTCCAATGCGATCCTTGCTGTCGGGTCGCGTGCGGACAGGCGTACCGGCTGGCCGGCCGCCCTGACGCTCCTCGTCCGTGGCTCGGACGCGGATGGTCCGCGCGGCCGCTCCGGGTTCCTGTGACCGCCCGGTCGTGCTGGGCGGCCCGGAGGGCTCCGCGACGTTCCTCTAGCCGGTTTCTATTACGCTGCGTAATCATCGGTCACGGACAGCGACACGCGACGGACAGGTGTTTGCGCGATCGTTCACGATCGATCACCGTCTCGCTGGCTCCTCGTGGCGCGGCCCGGCGGCGGGCTTGCGCCACCTTTACGGGAAACGGGGACGCCCGAGAGCTCCCGGCTCAGTACCAGCCGGTGGACTGGGAGTGCGCCCACGCGCCGCACGGCGAGCCGTAACGCTGCTTGATGTAGGACAGGCCCCACTTGATCTGCGTCCGGGGGTTGGTGCGCCAGTCGCCGCCCTTGGAGGCCATCTTGCGGCCGGGCAGCGCCTGGGGGATGCCGTAGGCGCCGGACGAGCTGTTCTGGGCGCGGTGGTTCCAGCCGCTCTCCCGGTGCCAGAGCTTGACGAGGCACTTGAACTGGCCGTTCTTCGTCCAGCCGCGCTTGGCGGCCAGGGTCTTGGCGATGGCCTTGTTCTGCTTGCTGGCCGCCTGGGCGGTCTGGGCCTGCGCGGCCGTCGCCCCGCCAGAGGTCACGAGGGCGGCGGAGAGGATCAGGATTCCGGCACGGCGAAGCGTGGGCATGGGCGGGGGTCCCTTTCGAAACGGGGGTCGGGGAAGCGACACCATGCCCGAATTGCACCCTTTATCGCTAGTTGTCCATGTATGCGTAGATCGGTAGCAAAGAGCGTAATATGCCGTTTATCAGGGCTTTTGTAGGGAAATGTGAGGCTCGTCACACTTTTTGGTGATCACGTTTAGAGATCCACAACGCCGCCTCGCGGGGTGATCGCGCAGGGGCTCTATAGGGTCGGTTCATGACCATTCGCGACATTCCGGTCCGCACGCTCGCGGGCTCCCCCACCACGCTCGGCGAGCTCGCCGGCGGCCAGACCCTCCTGATCGTGAACGTCGCCTCGAAGTGCGGCCTCACCCCGCAGTACGCCGGCCTCGTGGAGCTCCACCAGCGGTACGGGCCGCGCGGTTTCAGCGTCGTCGGCGTGCCCTGCAACCAGTTCATGGGCCAGGAGCCGGGCACGGCCGAGGAGATCCAGGAGTTCTGCTCGACGACGTACGGAGTGGACTTCCCGCTGCTGGAGAAGGCCGACGTCAACGGCCCCGACCGGCACCCGCTCTACGCCACCCTCACCGAGGCGCCGGACGCGGACGGCCAGGCGGGCGACATCCAGTGGAACTTCGAGAAGTTCCTGGTCACGCGGGACGGCGAGGTGGTGGCCCGCTTCCGCCCCGGGACCACTCCGGAGGACCCGGCGGTCGTGGCCGCCATCGAAAACGCCCTGTAAAGTCCACACCAAGGACAGCGGGCCAAGGGAAACCCGGAGGCAAGAAACCCAAGAGCGCACCAGATGTCCGCGGGGCGCAAGGCTCGAAGGCAAGGTCCTTCGGGGGGCGCGCTACGCGCGACACGCCTCGGGCAGGCTCTGCCCCGAACCCCGAGCGGGTGGCCTCCGGGCCCCTTGCACCCCCGCGCCCTGCCCGCCTCGGCGCCAGAGGTGGACTCCCACGAGCCTCGAAAAGAGGCACACAACCAGCCGCAGCAGGACGAAGAGCCCCGCCGTGGAGGTCCTGACGAGGTATTACGCGCGGGAGGGGCTGGGCCCGCCGAGCAGTGCGCCGGCGGGTTCCTTCACGGGCAGACGTTCCGGTAGGGGACCCCGGTCACGTATCGCCTCCACTCGGCCTCCGACACCGAGCCGGTAGCCGCCCAGCCGCCGGGGATCCCCCTCGATCGACATTTGCCATGATCCCTTGGACGGGGCATGGCCGCGCGAAGGTTCGCGGACGGCCCGAGATCAGAGCTCGATGCCCTTGATGATCTGCGCAAGCTCGGGGACGAGCGGCTGACTGGCCATCACGGTGACCACGACGCCCTTGCGCTCGACCCAGCCCGCGTACCGCCCGTGGCCCAGCGCGCCGTCGCCCTCCTGGGTGAGCACCCGGCGTGCGCCGACCTTCATGGTCCTCGTCTCGCCGGAGAACGTCCCGAGGTCGAACGGCGCGTTCTTGAGCTGGGTCAGCCTGCTCGCCCTCGGCCAGCACACCACCCGCACCCACAACGACCGGTGCTTGATGTCGACCTCGCTGCGGTCGTCGCTCCACTGGTAGCTGTACTCGGTGATGCCGTCGTGCTTGTTGACGACGGTGCCGCCGTTGGTGAAGCCCCTCGGGATGTGGTTGACGCGGACGCCCTTGATCGCGCCGGCGCCCTTGGGCGGCGTGTCGGTCTCGGCGGCGGCCGCCTGCTTCTCCTGCGCCGTCGTCGGAGCCGGGCAGCCGGGACGCTGGGCGGCCTGCGCCGGCAGCGGGATCAGTCCAGCGGCGAGGGACAGAACTGACAGGGCGGCGAACTTCTGGATCTTGTGCATGCCGGGTTGGATACCGCGGGCATGCGAAAGGTTCGTCGGCGCCCTCTGGCAGACCTCTAGCAGTCGCCGGAGAGCAGGTGCTCCTGCGCCCAGGCCGAGATCTGGGCGAGCGCCGGCATCAGCGCCTCGCCGCGCTCGGTCAGCGCGTACGACACGGCGACCGGCGGCCCCTCCTCGACCCTGCGCGTGATCAGGCCCGCGGCGGCCAGGTCGGCGAGGCGGTCGGACAGCACCGAGTCGGAGATCTTGCCGATGAAGCGCGACAGCTCACGGAAGCCCGCCGGCCCCTCGCTCAGCGCGCCCAGGATGACGGCGTTCCAGCGCTTCCCCAGGAACACGAACGCGCGAGCCAGCGCGGCGTCGCCACGGACGCACGCCTCGGACGTCACGTCGTGGCTCCGGTTGGGGGTTGCCGCCATGCTCCAACGCTAGCGCACGGACCCGCCCGGCGGACGGTGACGACCGGGGCGCGCACACGGCTCTCCGCCGGCGGCACGGCCCTTCCCCGGCACACCAATGGGGGACTTCCCCATCGCACTCGGGGAACGCTAGCGTGTAGCTTCTAACTAGGAAATTAGAAGCGACTCGGTTTTAACTCACTCGCATCCGTAGAGGCTGGATTCGCCATGACCGACACCACATCCACCGGCCGTCCGTCCGTCGTCGTCCTCGGGGGCGGGTACGGGGGCGTCGGCGTCGCCAAGACGCTCGACGACGTCGCCGACGTCACCCTCGTCGACCCCACCGAGGGCTTCGTGCACAACGTCGCCGCGCTGCGCTCGCTGGTGCAGCCCGACTGGGTGGAGCGCATGTACCTGCCCTACGACCGCCTGCTGACCCACGGCCGGTTCGTCCGCGACCGCGCCGTACGAGTCGACGGGCGGCGGGTCGAGCTGGAGTCCGGCGGCGTCCTCGACCCCGACTACCTGGTCCTCGCCACCGGCTCCTCGTACCCGTTCCCGGCCAAGAACGACGAGCCCGGCCTCGCCGCCGCCAAGGCCCGTCACCGGGCGGCCCACGAGGAGCTGGCCCGTGCCGGGCGCGTCCTCATCGTGGGCGCGGGACCGGCGGGGCTGGAGCTGGCCGGCGAGATCAAGGCGTTCCACCCGGACAAGCATGTCGTCATCACGGACGTCGCCGACGACGTCCTGACCGGCCCGTTCGTCCAGGAGCTGCGCGACGAGCTGCGCCGCCAGCTCGTCGAGCTGGGCGTCGAGCTGCGGCTCGGCGTCAAGCTGCGCGAGCTGCCCGGTGCGCCGCCCGCCACGCGCGAGGCCATCCGCGTGACGACGACCGAGGGCGACGAGATCGCCGCCGACATCTGGTTCCGTACGTTCGGCGTCAAGCTGCACACCGAGTACCTCGACGGCGGGTCGCTGGCCGGGCGGCGCGACGAGCGCGGCTACGTCCGCGTCGACCCGCGGATGCGCGTGGAGGGCGAGACGCGCGTCTTCGCCGTCGGGGACATCACGAACGCCGACCGCGACATGGCCGCGGCGGCCGGTCGCCAGGCGGAGGTGGTGGCCGGCAACATCCGCGCGCTGGTCACCGGCGAGGGCGAGCCGCTGGAGTACGCGCCGATCGGCTCGCTCATCGCGGTCCCGCTCGGGCCCGAGGGCGGTTCGGGCTTCTTCGGCGACGGCGGCATCGCCACCCCGGAGATGGTCGCCGAGGTCAAGGGACGCGACATGATGACCGGCCACTACGACGCCCTGTTCGGCCCGTCCCCCGACGCGGCTCAGGAGCCGGACGGGGCGCGGCAGGCCGGCGAGGCTCGGTAGCCGGGCCAGGCTCAGCAGCCCGACGGGGCTCAGTAGCCGGACGGGCGGACGAGGCCGACCTCGTACGCGAAGACCGCCGCCTGGGTGCGGTCGCGCAGGCCCAGCTTGACCAGGATCCGGCTCACGTGGGTCTTCACGGTCTGCTCGGCCACCACCAGGCGTCCGGCGATCTCCGCGTTCGACAATCCCTGAGCGATCAGGGCCAGCACCTCGGTCTCGCGCTCCGTCAGGTCGCCGACCCGCTCCTTGAGCGGGGCGCGGGGGGCCTCGGCCATGCGGGAGAACTCCCCGATGAGCCGCTTGGTGATGTTCGGCGCCAGCAGGGCGTCGCCCGCCGCCACCACTCGCACCGCGTGGGCCAGCTCGGCGGCCGAGGCGTCCTTCAGCAGGAACCCGGACGCCCCCGCGCGCAGCGCCTCGTACACGTACTCGTCCAGGTCGAA
This sequence comes from Nonomuraea sp. NPDC050691, assembly GCF_040654455.1. Lineage (NCBI taxonomy): Bacteria > Bacillati > Actinomycetota > Actinomycetes > Streptosporangiales > Streptosporangiaceae > Nonomuraea > Nonomuraea sp. NPDC050691. The sequence goes on along the minus strand of NZ_JBFAIA010000006.1, from coordinate 102,284 downwards.
CGTGGTCAGGACGAGGACCTTGGCGCTGACGCCGGCGAGCCGGGTGATGCGGCGGGTGGCCTCGATGCCGCCGAGCTCCGGCATCCGGATGTCCATGAGGACGACGTCCGGGGCCAGCTCTTCCGTGACGGCGACGGCCTCGAGGCCGTTCACGGCCTGGCCGACGACCTCGATGCCGGGCTCGGCGCCGAGCAGCACCGTGAAGCCCTGGCGCACCATCATCTGGTCGTCGGCGATCACTACGCGGATGGGGGTCGTCATGGGGTGTCCTCGCTGGGATCGGGCCGCGGGGACGGCAGGGGGGCGGACGTGGGGGCGGCCTCGGGCGTCCTCGCCGCGGAGGAGGTGGTGGCGACGGCCGTCACGGGAACGGCGGGGAGGACGGCGGTCACCTCGAAGCCGCCGTCCGGGGCGGGTCCGGCGGCCAGCTCCCCGCCCAGCATGGCCGTGCGCTCCCGCATGCCCAGCAGCCCGTGCCCGGGGCCGCGCGAGGGCGGCGCGGGGCGGGCGGACCCGGTGTTGGCGGGTGCGGTGTTGGCGACCCGGATCGCCAGGGCGGCCGGCAGGTAGCCGACCTCCACCCGCACCCGCGCTCCGGGCGCGTGCCGCAGCACGTTGCTGAGCGCCTCCTGGATGATCCGGAACGCCGACAGCTCCACTCCCGGCGACAGCGGCCGGGCCTCGCCGGTGGTCTCGATCGTGACGGCCAGCCCGGCGCCGCGTACGTTGCCGATCAGCTCGTCCAGCCGGTCGAGGGTGGGCTGCGGGCTGTGGCGCAGCCCGTCGGCCTCGGCGTCCTCCGAGCGCAGCACGCCGAGGATCCGCCGCAGCTCGGTCAGCGCCTCGACGGCGTTCTCGCGGATGCCCGCGAGGTTCTCGGTCAGCTCCTGGGGAGGGTCCTTGACCAGGTGGGGCGCCACCTGCGCCTGGATGGAGATCACGGACATGTGGTGGGCGACCACGTCGTGCAGCTCGCGGGCGATCCGGTTGCGGGTCTCCAGCACGGTGCGCCGCGCCCGCTCCTCGGCGGTGAGCACTTCCTGCTCGACCAGCTGGGTACGGGCGACACGACGGCCGCGCAACGCGGCGCCCGTCGCGGTCGCGATCAGGAAGATCGGCACGGCGTACACGGCGTCGCGGGAGCTCTCCGGCACGTCCCAGCCCACCACGGAGACCGCCCCCACCAGGATGGTGATCACCAGTGTCTCGGCCGCCACTCGGGGCTGCACTCTGAGCGCGACCAGGAACAGCACCCCGGCACCCAGGGCCAACCCGGGGCCGGTCCAGTACCAGGCGAGCGGAGGCCACTCGTCGATGGATACCGCCGAATCCGGCAGTTGGGGCATCGGGGTCGGTGGCCCACCGACCCACAGACGCGGATCGGTGGGTGTCGAACCGACGATCATGACAGCTATGGACGCCCACCACGCCATCAGCGGGCGGAACATCGCCACGACGAGCACCGCCGCCTGGACCGGGGCCAGCACGGCGAAGGCCGGGTAGTCGGGGTAGGACCGGCCTGCGAAAGCCATGAGCACCGCGTACAGCACCACCAGCGTGTGCGGCAGCCGTGCCAGCAGGCGCGTCCCCTCCCTGCGCGGCAGCGGGTCGGCGGCGGTCGTCCAGAGGTCCGCGCGCAGGGTACGCGCCACATCCGCCACCTGGATCACGCCCACTCCCCCTCCCCGATCACCACGCTCACCCTAGACATTCCGGGCCGCCTCCCCGTGACCGAGGCCGGTCCCCACGCGCCCGGAGGAACCGGGAGGCGTGGTTCCGGCGCGCCCGGAGGAGCCCCGGCGCCCCGGCGAAGAGCCTCGCTCGTACGCGTGGAAGGCCGCCAGGCAGACCAGCAGGGCCAGCGCGAAGACGGGCAGCCAGGCCAGGCGGGCGAGCAGCCAGCCCGCGTCACCGGGGACCGTGTGCAGGCCGGGCAGGGGCGCTCCGGCGAGCAGGCCGAGCGCCGTCACCGCGATCATGGCGGTCTGGTGCCAGAGGAACAGCGTCATCGCCGACAGGTTCACCACCGCCACCATCGCCCAGGCGGCGGGGCGCCGCAACACCCGTCGCAGCGGGTCGTACAGCAGCCGGGCGGCCCCGCACTGCGCCAGCCCGAACGTGACGGCGGCCAGCGTGGGCGGCGACAGGTTGGAGACGGGGGCTCCCGGCACGCCGACCATCGCGGCCGGGTAACCCGCCCACAGCACGAGCCCGGTCGTGACCGCCACGCCCCCGGCCAGCAGACCCCACCCGGCCGCGCGGGCGCGCGGGCCGTCCCAGAAGCGGGCCGCGCCCAGGCAGTACGGCACCAGCCAGCCCGCCGGCAGGTTGATCCAGCCGGCCCAGGCGGGGCCGTCGAGCCCGTACCGGACCAGGTCGGCCAGCGCGACGACGGCCAGCGGCCACAGCGGGTTCAGCCGGGCGGCGAGCGGGGTGGCGGCCGTCAGCGCGGCGTAGACCAGCAGGAACCACAGCGGCGACAGCACGAGCCTGAAGAGCCCGTACACGGTCTGCTGGCCGGCGCCCTGGGCGAGCATCGCCACCGCCGCAACGCTCCACACGGCGAGCACGGGCGCGACCGGGCGGGACAGCCGCGCCAGCCGGCCGCGCGCCCACGGTCCGTAGCCCGCTCCCGCGGCCCGCGCGGCGGCATACCCTCGTGCCGCCGCCCTGCCGCCCACCCAGAAGAACACGGCCAGCGTCTGCAGGGTCCAGGAGACGGGGGCCAGCCCGGGCAGGTACGACAGGGGACTGGTGCCGCGCAACGCACCGCTGTCCAGGACCAGGGCGGTGACGAGCCAGTGCCCGAGGACCACCCCGGCGATCGCCAGGGCACGCAGCCCGTCCAGCGCCCGGTCGCGTCCTTCGGGGGTGTCCGCCTCGATCCGGGCGACCAGGCGACGGACACCCGCTCCCCACGCCCCGCCCACGCCCACCGGCCCGCCCCGCCCCCGCACGCTCGCAAGTCCGGACGCCCCGCCCACGCTCACCGGCCCGCCCGCTCCTCCGGCCGCACCCCGGACGATCTCCCGCCCGGCCGTGCCACGCGCCACGGAGTCACGCATGTCCGCCCACCTCCGCAGGAGCCCGGCCCGACACGATCGCCGCCAGTCCGGCGAGGGAGAGCGAGCCCTCCTTGAGGTAGTCGCTGTGCCCGCCGTCGCCCGCCGCGAAGATCCGCGCGCCGAACCCCGGCGTGACCGGGTCGGCGCCGAAGCCCAGCATGGCGAACGGCAGGACGATCCGCGTGTGCGGCACCGCCGCCACCCAGTCGCCGCCGGCGCGCCCGGCCCAGACCGTGGCGCGGGTGCGCAGGGCCGCGACGGTGTCGACGCCCACACCGCCGCTGCCGTACAGGACGATGTCGTTCACGTCGAGGCCCGGCGCAGCCCGCCCGCACACCACCGACCCGTAGGAGTGGCACAGCAGCGCGATGCCGGCGTCCGGCCTGAGGCGGCGCAGCGTCCGCACGAACTCCCGCAGGGCGGGCGCGCCCTCGTCGGCGCGTGCCGCGGTCAGCACCTCGGTGCTCAGCGTGGCCGGCGTCCGGTACCCCAGCCAGGCGATCACCGCCGTCTCGCCGGGCGCCGCCCGCAGGCCCGTCGCGCCGCCCAGCGCCGCCCGTAAGCGCGTCGCGCCGTCCAGCAGCCTCCCGTACGTGTCCAGCGCCGTGTCGGAGCCGGGCACCAGCACGGCGACCCGCTCCGCGCGGGACAGGTCGCCGAAGACCTCCACCGTGCGCCCTCCGTCGCGCCCGTCGAAGGACAGGAACCGCCGGCCGGGGTCCGCCATCTCGCGCAGGTTCCCGGCCCGCCGGCGATGGCCGGCGCGCTCGGCGGCCCGCCCGGCGGCCAGGATGTCCTCGCGGGTCGCGGCGTAGCGCTCCTCCAGGGCGGCGGGCGTCGCGGACCCCAGCGGCGGCAGGGCGGCGGGGGCGGGCGCCGGTACGGCCCCGGGGCGGGCGGCCCCGGACACCGGCACGGCCACCGCCCCGGCGACGAGCGCGGCCAGCAAGGCACGGCGCAGGCGGGCGCGGGGCAAGCGAGCGTGGTGATCCGCTCGGCCGGGTGTTTCCGCCGTCGCTGCCGGCACGTCGCTTCGCCCGGATGTACGCGGAGGGGATCCCTGGAGCGAGGATGCCATCGCTGTCGGTCCTTCCGAGCCGGAGATTGTTCCGGCACCGACGCTAGGGATCACCCGTCGTGGTCATCGTCCCTCCGGGGAGCCCACTTCCGCGTAGCTCTCAGGTATGACGGCGGTCAGCGGAGCGGGCCGCAGCTTCCGCGGACGATCAGCTCCGTGGGCAGGACGACGGTGCGCGGGCGGCGCCCCGCGGTGCGCAGCACCAGCTCGCACGCCCGGTAGCCGATGTCGCGCCCCGGCTGGGCGATCACCGTGAGCGGGGGCGAGCACAGCTCGGCCCACGGCACGTCGTCGTACATGACGAGCGACACGTCGCGCGGCACCCGCAGGTCCAGCTCGCGGGCGGCCAGGACGGCCGCCTCCCCCAGCATGTTGCCGCCCGCCAGGACGGCCGTCAGGTCGGGACGACTCTGGAAGAGGCCGGAGGCGGCGGCGTAGGCCGAGTCGCGGCTGCCCGTGGCGAACACGACGAGGTCCTCGTCCGCCGGCGGGCCGACCGCCTCGCGGAACGCGGCCACCCGCCGGTCGTGCCCGGGACCGCCGAGGAAGGCGATGCGCCGGTGGCCGAGGCCGCGCAGGTAGCGCACCGCCGTACGGATGCCGGCCCGGTCGTCGGCGAGGACGGCGGGCACGCCGGTGGGCGGGGCCGGCGGAGGCGGCGGGGGCGGCAGGACGCCGTCGAGCAGCATGAGGTCGGCCGTGGAGCCGGGCAGGGCGTCGCCGGGCCGCTCGGCGGGCAGCCGGTCGGCGAACACGACGGTCATGCCGGCCCGGGCCGCGGGCGCCCAGGTGTCGGCGCCGCCCGACGGCACGGCGATCACCCGGTCCACGCTCTGCTCCAGCAGCATGCCCACCAGCTCGGCCTCCTGCTCGGGGTCGTCGCCGGTGGAGCCGAGCACCACGGGCTCCCCGGCGGACCTGGCGCAGGCGAGCACGCCCTCGGCGAGCTGGCCGAAGAAGGTGTCGGTCAGGTCGGGGACGAGCAGGCCGATGCCGCCGGTGCGGCGCTGGCGCAGGTTGCGGCCGAGCGCGCTGGGGCGGTAGTCGAGCTGGGCCGCGACGGCCAGGACCCGCTCCCGGGTGCGGGGGCTGGCCGACCCTCCGGAAAGCACCCGGGACACCGTGGCCACGCCCACGCCGGCCGCCTCGGCGACGTCCTTGATGGTCGCCCGTTTCGCCTCCATGGAAACGATTCCATCATGGTTTCCACCTGACCGGAACCCCGTGCCGCCCGGAGAAGCTGCTCACCCAGCAACCCTTGACACCCCTGTCCGTTTCGGGTGAGATGCTTGAAAACGTATCCATGTGAGTGGACACCCCCGCACAACACCTGGGCCACCGCCCTGGACCGCGAAGGAATGGCATGGCATCCATCGTTCTGACCAATGTCGACAAGGTCTACGCCGGTGGCGTGAAGGCCGTGAACGGGCTCAACCTTGAGATCAAGGATGGCGAGTTCATGGTGCTGGTAGGCCCGTCCGGTTGCGGCAAGTCGACCGCGCTGCGGATGATCGCCGGCCTGGAGGACATCAGCGGCGGCGAGATCGCCATCGGCGACAAGGTGGTCAACCACCTGCCGCCGAAGGACCGCGACATCGCGATGGTCTTCCAGAACTACGCCCTCTACCCGCACATGACGGTCGAGGAGAACCTCGCCTTCGGCCTCAAGCTCCGCAAGATGCCCAAGCCCGAGATCCAGAAGCGGGTGAACGAGGCCGCCAAGATGCTCGGCCTCGAGACGTACCTCAAGCGCAAGCCGGCCGCCCTGTCCGGTGGTCAGCGCCAGCGTGTCGCCATGGGCCGCGCCATCGTCCGCGAGCCGCAGGCGTTCCTCATGGACGAGCCGCTGTCCAACCTGGACGCCAAGCTCCGCGTCTCCATGCGCGCCTCGCTCAACACGCTGCACGAGCGCCTCGGCGTCACCACCGTGTACGTCACGCACGACCAGGTCGAGGCCATGACCCTGGGCGACCGCGTCTGCGTCCTGCGCGACGGCCTGCTCCAGCAGGTGGACACCCCGCAGAACCTGTTCGACAAGCCGGTCAACCTGTTCGTCGCCGGCTTCATGGGCTCGCCGTCGATGAACTTCGTCACCGCCGAGCTGGTCCGCGACGGCGGCGCGGCCGTGACGTTCGCCGACATCAGGCTGCCGATCCCCGACTCGACGTTCACCGACAAGCCGGGCCTCGACAAGTTCATCGGCAAGAAGATCATCCTCGGCATCCGGCCCTCCGACTTCGAGGACGCCAGCGCGGCCGGCAACCACGCCAACGGCTGGGCCACGCTGCCCGTCAAGGCCGAGGTGACGGAGGAGCTCGGCTCCGAGATCAACGTGCTGTTCCTCATCGACGCCCCGCCGGTCGAGCACAAGGACACCGTCGCCGCCGCCGACCAGGGCGACGACGACGAGGCGGCGCTGCCGCTGGTGGGCGACAAGTCGCTGTGGACCGCGCGTGTCAACGCCCGCAGCCACGTCCGCCCCGGCCAGAACATCGACCTGGTCCTGGACACGCACAACCTGCACTTCTTCGACCCGGCCAGCGGCCTGGCGATCGGCCACGAGCAGAACCGTGGCAGCCTGTAACGACACGCGTCAGCGGTCCCGGCCGGCGCTGTCCGGCCGGTGACCTCCCCCAAGGCGTCGGCCACGAGCCGCGCTCGTGACCGACCGGGCCCCCACCGCGACCCCCTCCCGCGGCGGGGGCCCACCCTTTTCCAGGCGGTACGCGGTGTCAGCGGCGGCCCAGGCGGGCCGAGACGGCGCCCGCCAGGCCGCGCGGCACGAACTTCCCGACGGCCACGATCGCCTTGTAGCGGGCGTCCGGCACCGACACCCGCTTGCCCAGCGCGAGATCCCGCATGGCCACCCGCGCCACCTCGTCGGCGTCGAGCCACAGGAAGCCCGGGACGCCGGACATGTCCATCGACGCGCGTTCGTGGAACTCGGTGCGCACGAACCCTGGGCACAGCGCCATGATCCGCACCTTCGGCTCGTGGACCTCGACCGCGGTGGACTCGCTGAAGTTCACCACCCAGGCCTTGGAGGCGCTGTAGGTGCCGCGGGTGAAGAACGCGGCGACGGACGCCACGTTGATCACGCCGCCCCGGCCGCGCCGCCTCATGCCGGGCAGGACGGCCAGGGTCAGCCGCAGCACGGCCTCGCAGTGGACCTTGAGCATGCGCAGCTCGTCCTCGACCGTCACCTCCAGGAACGCCCCGGGGTGGCCGAAGCCGGCGTTGTTGACGAGCAGGTCGACCTGACGGCCGTCGTTCTCGCGCAGGCGCGACTCCACCCGGGCCAGCCCCTCGTCGGTGGCGAGGTCGGCGGGGAGCACCTCGACGCTCACGCCGTACCTGAGTTTGAGCCGGTCGGCGGCCTCGCCGAGCCGCTGCTCGTCGCGGGCCACGAGGACGAGGCCGAAGCCGTCGGCGGCCAGCCGCCGGGCGAAGGCGGCGCCGATGCCGGCGGTCGCGCCGGTGATCAGTGCGGTAGGCATGCCAGCACCCTAACCCGTGGGACCGCGGCCCGCCGTCCACCCCTGGCTGAGAGCTTTATCAGCGAACGCCACGGAGTTTCCGCAGGTCGCCGCCGATTCGGCACATGCGGCCCCCGGCAGGGCTGGTCGGCCTCGTCACTGAGCGTTAGGGTCTGCCCCGACACGACACCATGGGTGAGAGCGGGCGGCGAGGATGGGCATCACCACCGGCAGCCGGCAGACGGCGGGCGAGGAGTCCGGAAAGTCCACCGGGAAGAGACGCTGGCCCTCGTGGACCGTCGCCGTGTGCTTCGCCGTGTGGACGCTGGAGCGGCTGGCCGGGGCGGAGCAGGGCTCGTTCGACACCCAGCTCACGACGCTGACGCCGTACGCGGCGGCGTTGACGGCGCTGCTGACGGTGCTGTTCCTCTTCCGGAACCGGCCGGCGGCGGTGGTCACGGCCGTGTCCTGCGCGGCGTCTTCGCCGAGCTGCGCCTCCCGCCCGCCGCCTGACCGGACGTCCTGACGCCGAACTCCGCCTCCCGCCCGCCGCTCGGGGCTACGCTGAAGGCACGCTGTCCCCTCCGGCAGAGGCAGGGCGAGGTGCTGAAGGTTCCGCTCGCCGAGTCGTTCCGCTACGTGCACGAGCCGCTGCGCGCCGACGAGCAGGCGTTGCCGCTGCTCGGCAACCACGCGCTGATCGAGGAGCTGAAACACCGGCTGCGGCGCTCGCGCGGCGGGACGTTCCTGATCACCGGGTTCCGCGGCGTGGGCAAGAGCACGATCGTGGTCCGCGCCCTGGACGAGATCGCGGCGGAGGGCGACCCCGCCGGCCTGATCGTCCCGATCATGCTGAACGTGGCCCGGCCGACCACGCCCGAGCGGCTGTTGTTCGCGGTCGTGCGGCGCGTCTACGAGGCGCTCCAGGACCGCGGGGCGCTGCCGGAGCTGAGCGAGGCCGCCCAGCGGGCGCTCATGCTGGCGCACATCCGCACCTCGCTCGGCGTCAAGCAGACCCAGGGCGACGCCACTGAGCGCAACGCCTCGCTGACCCTCGGCGTGGGCGACGCGGTGCGCAGGCTGGCCGGACCGGCCGGGTTCGTGGTGCCGGCGGCGGGCCTGTCGAGCAAGCGCACCCGGTCGCTGGCCACCGAGGCGTCGTTCCTCACCTACTCCGACGCCGACGTCGAGTACGACCTGGCCCGGATCGTGGACCTGCTCGACGGCCGCGGACCCGCGGGCCCTCCGGCGCGGCGGCGGCTGTTCGGCAGGCGACCGGTCCGGCGCTTCCCGCGCGTCCATCTGGTCGTCGTGCTCGACGAGGTGGACAAGCTGACCGCCGCCTCCGACGGCCTGGCCGCGGTCGAGGAGCTGCTGACGAGCCTCAAGAACACGCTGACCATGCGGGGCGTCCACTTCCTCGTCGTGGCGGGCCCCGACCTGCACGACAACGCGGTCAGGGACGTCAGCCGGGGCAACAGCGTCTACGAGAGCGTGTTCGCCTGGCGGATGTACGTGCCCTGCACGTGGGACGCGCCCGAGCGGCTGGTGCGCGCCATGGTCGGCGAGCCGCCGCCCGGGACGGCGGAGGACGTGGCGCGGCTGGTGCGCTATCTGCGCTTCAAGGCGCGCGGGGTGCCGCGCCGGCTGCTGCAGGAGTTCGGCGACCTGGTGGTGTGGGAGGGCCCCCGCCCGTTCCTGGTCGCGGCGGGCGCCGACTACGACCGGATGGTCTTCTACGCCCGGCTGGAGGAGCTGGCCGACCGGTACTTCCGGCAGCCCGGCCAGGAACGGCTGTTCCCGGTGCCGATCGACGAGGACCGGTGGCGGCTCGGCGGCTACTACATCCTCGACTGGATCCTGCGCAGCGAGGGCGAGCCGTTCACCTCGCTCAGCATCGTCGGCTCCCCCGAGCGGGCCGAGCTGGACCCGCTGCTGCGCATCGCCCAGCCCGCGGTCGAGCGGCTGCTGCGGCACCTGGCCGGGCAGGGCGTCATCACGGTGCTGCGCGAGCCGGGCGTCAACGCCACGCTCGTGGGCGGCGACGACTACGCGCAGCAGCTCACCTCGTACAAGCTGGCCGAGGACGTGAAGCGGACGCTGCTCGGCATCGCGTTCGGCAGCGAGGCGGAGCGGGCGGCGCTCGACCTGGCCGCGCCGCCGGTCGCGGTGTCGCAGACCGGGTTCGTGTCGGGGGCGCCTCCGTGGGGCGCCGGGGAGGCGTACCCCTCCTACCAGCCCGCCTGGGACCGGCCGGGCACCTACCCGGCCCAGCCCGTGCAGCCCGCGCCGCCGCAGCCCTCCCCCGCGGGCGCCGATCCGCCGCACATGCGCCGGATCGCCGACCGGTACGACCTGCTGGAGGTGATCGGGCAGGGCGGCATGAGCACCGTCTACCGGGGCTACGACACCCAGCTCGGCCGGATCGTGGCGGTCAAGGTGATGCGCGGCGACCGGGCCGGCTCCGAGGACCTGGCCCGCAGGTTCCGCCGGGAGAGCCGCATCGCCACCCGGCTGCGGCATCCGGGCATCGTGACCACCTACGACGTGGTGGACGACCCCGTCGCCGGGCTGGCCATGGTGATGGAGCTGGTCGAGGGGCGCACACTGCGCGAGGTGGTGGCCGCCGACGGGCCGCTCCCGCTGCCGGAGGCGGTACGGCTGGCCAGGACGCTCGCCTCGACCCTCGCGTACCTGGAGGGCGAGAACCTCACCCGGCTCGACCTCAAGCCCGACAACGTCATGATCGCCCCGGGCCGTGACCCGGTGGTCATCGACTTCGGCATCGTCAAGGGCCTGGTCGACTCGACCGTCGCCACGGACATCGGGATGATCGTCGGCACTCCGGCCTACATCGCGCCGGAGGCCGTCAGGGGCGGGCGGGTGGACACGCGCTCCGACATCTACACCTTCGGGATCGTGCTGCACTTCGCGCTGACCGGGCGGGTGCCGTACCCGACCGACAGCGTGCAGAGCGTGCTGCTCGCGATCGCCGAGGGACGGCTGGACCTGTCCGGGCTGGACGGGGTTCCGGAGCCGCTGGCTGCCGTGGTGCGGCGGGCCACGGCGCTGTCGCCGGACGAGCGCTACCAGTCGCCGCAGGAGCTGATCGAAGGGCTGGACGAGGCGGCTCAGGCCCTGGACCTGGAGGACGCCGCGCCCGGGGACGACGAGAGCGGCGGCGGGGCCGGGGCGGACGAGGGGTGGGAGGAGCCGCCGACCGTGCAGGTGCCGGTCCGGAGCCCTGCCGGGTCCGGGGGGAACGGGCGAGGCCCGCGCGCGGAGGAGGCGGGCGGGGACGGGGCGGCGCCGCTCGTGTACGGGATGCTCTGCCCGCAGGGGCACTTCAACGATCCGCGCCTGCCGGACTGCGCCGTGTGCGGCGTCGCAATGGTCGGCGGCGTGTGGGTGCGGCAGGCGCGGCCGCCGCTCGGCGTGCTGCTCGTGGACGACGGGCAGGTCCTGCCGCTGGACCGGCCCTACCTGGTCGGCCGCAGACCGGAGACGGCGCCGGAGGTGGAGGACGGGTCGGCCGTGCCCGTGCCGGTGGACGACCGGGAGCAGTCGGTCTCGCGCCGCCACCTGCTGGTGGACATGGACGGCTGGGACGTGGTGGTCGTCGACCTCGGCTCGACGAACGGCACCGCGCTGCTCACGCCCTCCGCGCCCGGCTTCGCGGAGCTGCCGCCCGAGTCGCCGGTCGTGCTGCCGCCGGGCGCGGTGATCCGGGTGGGCCTGAGCCGGACGCTCCGCTTCGAGCCCCACCGCCCCGCCCCGTGAGGTGGACGTGCCCGGCCGGGTTCAGGTGCGGGCCGGGGCCGGTGGGCGGACCGGCAGCGGGTAGGTGTCGCCGCGGTCCAGGTAGACGACCCGGTCGGCGTGGCCCGAGCGTTCCATGTGCTCGCGGAAGTCGTCCAGGCCGGAGCTGAAGACCGTGTAGTCGTCGTAGTGGACGGGCAGCACCCGCCGGGGGCTGATCAGGTCCACCCAGTCGGCCCCCTGGTTGCCGTCCATGGTGACCATGACCGTGCCGAGCAGCTTGGTGCCGCCCAGGTGGACGATGCCCACGTCCAGGTCGGGGAAGCGTCTCGGGATCTGGTGCAGGCGGCGGTCCATGAGGGTGTCGCCGCTGATGTGCAGGCGCAGGTCGATGCGGCCCTCGCGGCGGAACTCCAGCACGCTGCCCATCACCGGCGGCAGCAGCCCCTCGGCCGGGCCGGGCGCGTGCCGGGCGGGCACCGCGGTCACCGTGAGCGCGTCGGCCCCGTTGCGGAGCTGGTGCTCCTGCCAGGTCTTCAGGCCGACGGCCCGCTCGAAGCCCTGCTTCCTGAGCCGCCGCGCGGCGTGCGTCGTCGTGATGACGGGCGTGGCCTTGTCGAGGCCGTCCCGGGCCACCCGGTCCCAGTGGTCGCCGTGCAGGTGCGACAGGACGATCGCGTCCAGCGGCGGCAGGTCCTCCACCTCCATGGCCGGGTCGGCGAGGCGGCGTGAGGTGAGGCCGTAGCCGAGGTGGGCGCGCTGCCCCCGGTGCAGGAAGTTGGGGTCGGTGAGCAGGGTGAAGCCGTTGTACCGGATGAGGGTGGTCGCGTTGCCGATGAACAGCACGCTCCCCCCGTCGGCTCTGCGCATGACGCGAACCCCCCTCGTTCGCCGGGCGGGCTACTCCGCGACTGACGCGCGGCTCCTGCGCGGCCCGAAGTAGCGCCAGAAGAAGTTGACCAGCACGCTGGTCCGGTTGCGCCCGCCGAGCAGGTAGGCGACGTGCAGGAAGATCCACGTCAGCCAGGCGGGCAGCCCCCGGAAGGTGAAGCCGTTGGCGAGCTGCACCACGGCCGCGCAGCGGCCGACGATGGCCATGATCCCGGGATCCCGGTAGTGGAACGGCACGGTCGGACGTCCCGTCGCCGCGGCGATGATCTGCCGGCCGGCGTGCTTGCCCATCTGGAGGGCGGGCTGGGCGAGCTGCGGCAGCGGCTCCGGCGGCAGCGCGAGGTCGCCGACGACGTAGACCTCGGGGTGCTCGCTCAGGTTCAGCCGTTCGGTGACGAGGACCCGGCCGCCCTTGCCCTGAGGCAGGCCGGAGTCGGCGACCTCCTTGGGGGCGGTCACGCCGAGCGCCCAGACGGTGACGTCGCTGTGCAGGCGCGTTCCGTCGGCCAGGACGACGGCGTCCGGCTCGACCGAGGCGACGGTGGCGCCGAGACGCAGCCGCACCTCCCGCTTGCGCAGGTCGCGCGCGGCGGCGTCGCGCAGGTGCGGCTTGTACGGCGCGAGCACGTAGTCGAACCGCTCGACCAGGGTGACGCTCGTCTGGTCGGGCTTGATCTCGGGGTGGGTGAGCGGGATCGTCCGCATGCGCAGCTCGGCCATGGAGCCCGCGATCTCGACGCCCGTGGCGCCGCCGCCGACGACCACCACATGGGTGCTGGCCCGCTTGCCCAGGGCGGTCTCCTCCAGGCAGGTCTGGAGCCGGTTGCGCAGCGCTTTGGCGTCGCGCACGGAGTACAGGGGCTGCGCGTTCTTCTCGGCGCCCTCGATGGCGAGCCAGTTCGTGCTGACCCCGGTGCCGAGGACGAGGTAGTCGTAGTCGAGGACGGCGCCGTCGGTCAGCTCGACCTGTTTCTGGTCGAGGAGCAGCTTGCCGAGGCCGGCGGGGTGCACGCGCACGGTGGGGTACTTCGCGGCGAAGGCGCGCAGCGGGTAGGTCACGTCGCCGGCGGCCATGGCGGCCGTCGCCACCTGGTACAGCAGCGGCTGGAAGGTGGTGTAGGCGTTCTGGTCCACGAGCGTGACCCTGGCTCCCGCCCGGGCGAGCTCGCGGGTGGCGCTGAGCCCCGCGAAGCCCCCACCCACCACGACGACGTGCGGCGGCCTGCCCGTCCGTTCCTGCCGCGTACCTTCGACCATCACGAGGCGCCCCTTCCGGCGTGTCGACCCATCAGGTGCATATGGCACCTCAGCCCGCCCTTAAACCCCGTTCAGGCGGCCTTGTCCAAGGGTTCTCGCGGGTAGTGCAGGTCGAAGGCGGGCCGTTCGGAGCGGATCGGCGGCATGAACGTGAAGTTGTGCCGGGGCGGCGGACAGGAGGTCGCCCATTCCAGGGAGTTGCCGAAGCCCCAGGGGTCGTCCACCACGACGCGCGGGGCGTGACGGGCGGTCTTCCAGACGTTGTAGATGAACGGGAGCGTGGACAGCCCCAGCAGGAACGCGCCGAGCGAGGAGATCTCGTTCAACGTCGTGAACCCGTCGGCGGCGCTGTAGTCGGCGTAGCGGCGCGGGAAGCCCACCACGCCCAGCCAGTGCTGCACGAGGAACGTCGTGTGGAAGCCGACGAACAGCAGCCAGAAGTGCACCTTGCCGAGCCGGTCGTCGAGCATCCGGCCGGTCATCTTGGGCCACCAGAAGTAGAAGCCCGCGAACATCGCGAAGACGACGGTGCCGAACACCACGTAGTGGAAGTGCGCCACCACGAAGTAGGTGTCGCTGATGTGGAAGTCCAGCGGCGGCGAGGCGAGGATGACGCCCGTCAGGCCGCCGAGCAGGAAGGTGACGAGGAAGCCGATCGAGAACAGCATCGGCGTCTGGAAGCTCAGATGGCCGCGCCACATGGTGCCGATCCAGTTGAAGAACTTCACCCCGGTCGGCACCGCGATGAGGAACGTCATGAACGAGAAGAACGGCAGCAGCACCTGACCGGTCGGGAACATGTGGTGCGCCCACACCGTCATCGACAGACCGGCGATCGCGATCGTCGCCCCCACCAGGCCGACGTAGCCGAACAGCGGTTTGCGGGAGAACACCGGGATGACCTCGGAGATGATCCCGAAGAACGGCAGCGCGATGATGTACACCTCGGGATGGCCGAAGAACCAGAACAGGTGCTGCCACAGGATCGGCCCGCCGTTCGCCGCGTCGTATATGTGGGTGCCGAACTTCCGGTCGGCCTCCAGGGCGAGCAGCGCGGCGGCCAGGACCGGGAACGCCATGAGCACGAGCATGCTGGTCAGCAGTGTGTTCCAGGTGAAGATCGGCATGCGGAACATCGTCATGCCGGGCGCGCGCATGCAGATGATCGTGGTGATGAAGTTGACGGAGCCGAGGATCGTGCCGAGCCCGGACAGCACCAGGCCCATGATCCAGAAGTCGCCGCCCATGCTGGGCGAGAAGGTGATCGACGACAGCGGCGTGTAGGCGAACCAGCCGAAGTCCGCCCCGCCCAGGGGCACCACGAAGCTCCAGAGCGTGATCAGCCCGCCGAACAGGAACAGCCAGTACGCCACCGCGTTCAGCCGCGGGAACGCCACGTCCGGCGCGCCGATCTGCAGCGGCATGATGACGTTGGCGAACCCGGCGAACAGCGGCGTGGCGAACAGCAGCAGCATGATCACGCCGTGGTTGGTGAAGAGCTGGTTGTACTGCTGGTTCGTGACGAACTGCAGCCCCGGCTCGTACAGCTCGGCCCTGATGATCATCGCCATCACGCCGGCGACGAGGAAGAACCCGAAGGACGTGATGAGGTAGAGGTAGCCGATGACCTTGTGGTCGGTCGTGGACAGCCAGTTCGCGAGCACCGCGCCCACGCGGCGCGTCTTGGCCGGGGCGAGCGGTGAGGTCATCGGCTCGCCGGTGGCCGGTTTCTGCGTCGTCACCGGGCCCTCCCCTGGGTCCTGCCCTGCGCGTGGCGCCTTCCCCCAGGGATACCCGGGACCGGGTCAAGGAAGGATCCGCTCCGGGTCACGACTCGCCCCGCATCGGCGGGGCGAGTCGCGCCCGGCGCGTCAGGAGGTCGCGGCCTCCTCGCGCGTCATGGCGTCGCCTTGTCCGGGCGCTCGGAGACGCGGACGGCGTTCACGATCGTGCTGCCCTCGCGGGTGGCGAAGCGGACGTTGAGCTGGCCGTCGGTGACCTTCACCGTGTACTGCCTGGTCACGGCCGTGTACGTGCCCGCCTCCAGCGCGAGGTCGAGGGCCGGGATCGCGAGCTGCCCCTCGGCCAGCACGTCGAAGACGCGCTTGCCGATGCCCGTCGACTTGGTGTCGGCGAAGCCCAGCTCGACGGTGTAGGTGCCGGCGGGCACGCCGTCGAAGCGGTACTCCAGCATGCCCTCGCGGGCGGTGCGGAACAGCGCCTGGTCGTCGGTGCCCTTGATGGTCCTGGACGTGGAGGAGGTGCGGTTGGAGGTGGCGACGTAGCCGTGGCCGCCCTGGGTGTACTTGCGGTCGGCCGTCCAGGAGTCGCCGGCGGCGTCGACCAGGCCCTTGCTCGCGCCCACGTCCACCGCGACCTGGTACTTGGGCACGACGACCGTCACCTTGACCTCGATGACGGGCTGCCGTCCGCTGGCCGATTTGATCACCAGCTTGCCCGAGCGGAGCGTGCCGGGCTGGACGCCGGCGCTGGAGGCCGTGACCTTGAGCGTGACCCGCTGGCCCTTGGCCAGGTCGCCGGCCGTGGGTGTGACGGCGAGCCAGCTCTGCGCCGGGTCGGCGGTGACGGTGTAGGCGGTGGGCGAGCCGAGGTTGGTCAGCTCGAACGTGCGCGTCCGGCTGGCCTCGGCGGGCATCACCAGGGTGAGCTCGCCGACGGAGGAGCTGACCCGGCCGGTGACCAGGGCCGTGTCGATCCGGGTGATCGTGGCCGGGGCGATGGTGACGGGCTTGGTGAAGGTGCCGTAGTTCTCCTTGGACACCTGGACCTGGTAGTCGCCGGCCAGCACCTGGCCGGAGAAGGCGCCGTCGGGGCCGGTGGTGAGGGTGGCCACGTCGCCGATCTTCACCGTGGCGCCGGGCAGCGGGTCGCCGTCGTTGGCGTCGGTGACGACGCCGATGACAAGGCCGTGCCGGCTGGCGGTGAAGGTGATGCTCTGGCCGTTCGTGAGGGCGGGCTCCTCGTAGGAGTAGAGCATGCCGTCGGTGCCGGCCGCGTTCTCGATGCCGATGGTCGCGCTGGTGCCCTGGTCGCGCTGGCTGTCGACGTCCTTGTAGCGGTAGCTGACGGTGCCGTCCTCGCCGAGCAGCGCGGCGAAGGAGATGCGCTGCGCGGCGTCGTTGTAGTAGCGCACGTTGCGCCACTCGATCACGAACTGGCGGTGCGGCGCCGTGCCGGTGACGCCGGTGTAGACGCCGGCGCTCGCGTCCACGACCAGGTCGTCCCAGTACGGGTAGACGGCGTTGTTGGGCGTGCCGGTGGTGGGCAGCCGGCCGTTGCCGCCGCTGGTGACCTTGTCGGCGGCGAAGGTGACCAGGCCGTTGGTGGCGATCCAGGCCTTGGCCTGCCCCGTGCCGTAGAACGGGACCGGGAAGGGCAGCGTCACCTGCTGGGCGTCGTCGTCGCCGGTGAGGGCGAGCTTGTCGGTGCCCGCGACGTACGGCTCGGCGCCGGTGCGGCAGGTGTAGCCGAAGCCGTCGCCGCGCAGGCCGAGCTCGATGTCCTTCACGGTGTCGCCGGTGAGGCTGAGGCCCACGGAGGCGCCGCGGGAGCAGCGGGAGGAGGGCGTGACCGTGATGGTGTAGTCGCCCTGCGGCAGCGTGAGCCGGTAGCGGCCGGCGGCGTCGGTGACGGTCCTGACCGGGGTGCCGGCCGCCTCGACGGTGGCCCCGGCCTCCGGCGCGCCGGCCGCGGTGACCGTGCCGGACAGGACGGCCGAGGGCTGCTGGGCCATGGTGACGTCGGCCGTGACGCTCTGGCCGGCGACGACGGTGGCGGTCGCGGCGCCCTTGCCGTAGCCGAACTTCTCGGTGGTGATCCGGTAGTCGCCCGGCAGCAGGCGCGGGATGGCGTACGTGCCGTCCTGGCCGGTCACCACGGTGCGGGTGATCGGGCCCGTGACGGTGACGGTGGCGCCGGCCACGGGGGCCCCGCCGGACGTCCCCGTGGTGGAAGTGACGGTGCCGGCCAGGTCGCCGACGCCGTCGCGCGGCGCGGCCTGGACGGCGGCGTAGGCGTCGAGCCGGCCCTCGCCCCAGACGTTGTTGTCGGCGGCGGTGCCGCCGCAGGAGGTGTCGTTCACGTCGACCGCGGTCGAGTCGAGCAGCGGCCGGGTGGCCGCCACGTCGCCCTGGAGGGCGGGCGCGGCCGACCAGATGAGCGCCACGGTGGCCGCGACGTGCGGCGAGGCCATGGACGTGCCGGTGTAGGAGTCGTAGCCGCCGCCGGGCACGGAGGAGCGCACGTTCACGGCGGGGGCGGCGATGTTCGGCTTGGTCTCGCCGTTCTCGCCCTCGCCCTTGCTGGAGCGGGCGTAGAGGGTGCCGTTGACGTCGAAGCCGCCGGCGCTGTAGCTGCTCACGTACTGGCCGGGCGAGCCGCTGGTACGGCAGGCCGGGCCCTCGTTGCCGTTGGCGAAGGCCGGGAAGATGCCGGCCGCCACCCACGCCTCGACGGTCTCCTTGTACCAGGGGTCGAAGCCGTCGCCGCCCCAGGAGTTGTTGACGATGTCGGGCGCGAGGTCGGGCCGCGGGTTGGCGCCGTTGCGGTCGGTGGGGGCGAGCACCCACTGGCCGGCGGCGAGCAGGGAGGCGTCGGTGCAGGTGTTGACCTCGCAGCCCTTGGCGGCGATCCACCGGGCGCCGGGCGCGACGCCGATGCCGTTGGCGCCGACCATGGTGCCCATCGTGTGCGTGCCGTGGCCGTTGTTGTCGCACGGCGCGGCGGTCGGGCAGATATGAGCGGGGTCGAACCAGTTGTAGTCGTGGCTGTAGCTGCCGTCGGGGTTGCGTCCCCGGTAGGAGGCGGCCAGCTCGGGGTGGTCGAACTGGGCGCCGGAGTCGATGTGGGCGACGACGATTCCCTCGCCGCGGTCGCTCAGGTCGCTCCACACGCGCGGGGCCCCGACGCGGTCGACGTTCCACTCGACGGCCTTGACGCGCGCCTCGACCTTGCCCGGGTCGGGCTTGGGCAGCGCGAGCGTGCGGACCGGCTCGATGCCGGTGACCTCGGGCAGCTTGGCGATCTCGGCGGCCAGCTTGGGCCCGGCGGTGACGCGGACGGCGTTGACGATCCAGTACGGGGTGTAGTCGGCGTCCTGGGCGTCGAGGAGCTTGCGCAGGCCGGCCTGGGAGGTGGCGGCCTGCTCGTGCTTGGCCTCGAAGACCTGCTCGGCCTTGGCCTCCTTGGTCTTGGCCTTCCGGGCGGCGCTGAGGTCGGCCGCTCCCTTGAGGCGTACCCAGAAGGTGGACTTGCCGTCGTCGTCGAGGTCGGACCGGACGGCGGTGCTGATCTTGTCGGCGCCGGGTCCGGCGGCCGCGTTCGCCGCCGGCGCGTGGGCGCCGAGCGGCAGGATGAGGGTGAGGACGGCGATGATCCCGGTCAGGATCACACGCCGGCGGGGGGTGTTCGGCACACGCTCTCCTTCACACCCGGCGGGGGCGGGCCCCCGCCGGGGTAGAGCTGATCTTTACGCCTACGGGTCGAGGGTGAAGAGATCGTGTCCGCTTTGCAAGGGGTCCTGCCACAACAAGACCCGACATGTCATGAAATGTGATCTGGTCAGGTGGAATGTCAGCCCCATCAGCCGACGGTGAGCTTGTACTCCTTCGTCACCGGGGTGCCGAGCTTGTCGTAGTCCTTGAGCTGGACGGTGAAGGTGAACGTGCCCGCCTTGGCCGGGGTGCCGGCGAGCGCGCCGGTGAACCGGTCGAGCGTGACCCCCTCGGGCAGCGCGCCCGAGGTGACCTGCCAGTCGTAGAACGGCACGCCGCCCTTGGCCGCCAGCCGCTGCTCGTACCGCTTGCCGGCGGTGGCCCGGCCGAGCGAGCCCGTCTCGATGGACGGCTTGAGGAACGGCGTGAGCCTGCGGTTGAGCTTCCACCCGGCGTTCTCGGCGACCAGCAGCGAGAGCTTGGTCATCATCCACCGGCGGGTCGGGAACAGGTGGGTCCAGCCGCCGCTCTGGCCGCTGATCCGGTCCCAGTACTTCTGGTCGCCGGGGATGTGGTAGCTGCTGTCGAGCGGCACGGCGTAGCCCTGATACTCGACGACGTCCGGGTCGTTGCCGCCGCCCGAGACGTAGGAGCGCATGCCGGCCCAGTCGCTGTGGAAGGCGACGGCGTGGCCGTACTCGTGCATGACCAGGCCGTGGACGTCGAGCACCGAACCCGCGAGCTCGGTCTTGTACCAGTCCTCGTCGGCCAGGGAGGTGAACAGCCGCTTCCCCGCCTCGTCGTACTCGAAGATCATTGCGGTGGAGCGGTGGAGCGGGCCGGCGACCTGCTGGCCGTTCCGGGTGCTGTACTTGCCGTTGGCGGCCGGGTAGCCGGTGGAGTACGGCGTCTGGATGCCGCGGAAGAACACGTACATGCCGTTGTAGGCGGAGCCGTTGGTGACGTTGATGGTGTTCTGCCAGTCGTTGCCGGGCAGGTGGTTGTTCTCCGCGCCGGCCGCCACGGTGTCGAACGGCTGCATGTCGAAGAACCGGAACCAGTCCTTGACCGCCTCCTCCGAGGCCGTGCGGAAGGCCGGGTCGGAGAAGTAGCCGGTGATCGTGTCGTAGCGGTAGTCGAAGGTGAGGGGGATCGACGGCTCCAGCGCGGTCTTCTCGTCCTGCTGGACCATGATCGGCATGGTCTGCTGGAACGTGGCCCCGCTCGCGTCCCTGACCGACAGCCGCAGGGTGTGCCGCTCGTCGGCGCCGGGTCCGCGCTTGGAGTGGATCGCCAGCTTGAACGTCTTCTGCTCGCTGGCGCTCGCGAAGGTCAGCGTCTTGGCGGCGCCGGTGGCGCTGAGCCGGCTGGGCAGGTCCATCATCAGGCGGGAGGTGCCCTCGGCCCTGAGGTTGATCGTGACCGGGAAGCGGGCGTCCTGCGGGGGCTTGACGGTCAGCTCGACGTACGGGTTGACCAGGTAGCCCTGCCAGTCCACCAGCTTGACGCCGTAGTCGTTGACGACCCGGCCGAACATGTCGGCGACCTGGGCCGCGGACAGGGCGTGCGCGGGGAGCACGCCCGTGCCGAGCGGGACGAGGATCGAGGCGAGGAGCAGGACGAGCGCGGCGGCTGATCGCTTCATGAGGGGTGGCCTCTTTTCAGTTCTTGATGCCGGTGAGCGTGACTCCTTCGATGAAGTAGCGCTGCAGGAAGAAGAAGAGCGCGATGATCGGGGCGATGACCGCCGCCGAGGCGGCCATGAGGTAGCCCCACTGCGTGATGAACACGCTCTGGAACGAGGCGAGCCCGAGCGAGAGCGTGTACTTCTCCTCGTCCTGCAGGTAGAGCAGCGGCCCCAGGAAGTCGTTCCAGGTGCCGATGAACGTGAAGATCGTGACGACCACGATGGCCGGCTTGGACAGCGGCATGACGATCGTCCAGTAGACCCGCCACGGCGAGGCGCCGTCGATGTAGGCGGCCTCGTCCAGCTCGAACGGGATGGTCAGGAAGAACTGCCGCAGCAGGAACACGTTGAACACGCCGCCCCCCGCCCCGGCGAACCAGGCCGGCACGGTGAGCGGGACGAACGTGTCGATCGCTCCCAGCTCCTGCCACATGACGAACGTCGGGATGATCGTCACGGCGTACGGCAGCATGACGCCGGTGAGCAGCAGCGCGAAGACCACGTTGCGGCCCTTCCAGCGCAGCCGGGCGAAGCTGAAGGCGGCCACCGAGCAGGTGAACACCGTGCCGATCACGCAGACCACCGCGATGATCACCGTGTTGAGCAGGTAGAGGCCGAACGGCTGGGCGGTGAGCGCCTCGCCGAAGTTGGACCACTGGAAGGGGTCCGGGATCCACTCCGGCGGGGCGACGAACATCTGGGTGTCGGTCATGAGCGCGCTGCGCACCAGCCACACGAACGGCAGGATCGTCGGGATCGCGCCCAGGACCAGCGCCGCGTACAGCAGCGCCCTGCCGTACCGGCGCGGCCGGCGCAGCCCGGCGGTCGGCGCGACGTCCCGCGCCCTCGAGCGTGGGGTCTTCTCCGGTGTCGCGAGCGCGGTCATCGGGCGCCCGCCATCTCGTAGTAGACCCAGCGGCGGGCGTTGCGGAACATGAGGAACGTCACCACCATGATGATCATGAACAGCACCCAGGCGAGGGCGCTGGCGTAGCCCATCTCGCTCTCGGTGAAGGCCTTGCGGAAGATGTAGTAGACGTAGAAGAGCGTGGCCTGGTTGGGACCGCCCTCGGTCATGACGTACGCCTGGGTGAAGACCTGGAAGGTCCCGACGACCCCGACCACGAGGTTGTAGAAGATGGTCGGCGTCATCATGGGCAGCGTCACGTGCCAGAAGCGCCGCCACGGGCCGCCGCCGTCGATCGACACCGCCTCGTACAGGTGGCGCGGCACGCCCTGGAGCCCGGCCAGGAAGATCACCATGGTGTTGCCGAAGCCCCACGTGCTCATGATGATCAGCGACGGGACGGCCATCTCCTCGCTGTAGACCCACTGCGAGGTCGGCAGCCCGGCCTGGCGCAGCAGCGAGTTGAGCAGCCCGAAGTCCGGGTTGAAGATCCAGATCCAGAGCACCACGTTCGCGATGGCCTGGACCAGCGTCGGCAGGTAGAAGATCGTGCGCCAGAGGGGCAGGCCGCGGACCTTCTGGTTGAGCAGCATGGCGACCGCGAAGCTGACGATCAGCGTGAGCGGCACAGCGCCGAGCGTGTAGTAGGTGGTGGCGCTCAGCGACTTCCAGAACAGCTCGTCGCCGGCCAGCGCCGTGTAGTTGTCCAGCCCCACGAACGACGGCCGACCGCCCACCTGCCAGTCGGTCAGGCTGAAGAAGAACGACGCGATCATCGGGCCGACCGTGAAGATGACGAACCCGAGGATGGCGGGCAGCGCCATGAGGACGCCCCAGCGCGCCTCGAACCTGCGCATCTAGAGCCCCTGCGTGTGGTGCCAGCCCTGCAGCATCGCGGTGATCTTGGGGGTGGCCTCCTTGAGCACGTCCGCGGCCGGCCGCTTGCCCGACTCGATCTCCTGCAGCGCCGGCGTCAGCACGTCGCTGGAGATGGACGACATGTTCTTGAGCCGGTTGCGCAGGTCGGGCACGCCGTGGTCGCGGGTGTAGTCGACGACCGCGGCGCGGAACTCCGGCGGGTGCGCCGCGTTCTTGGTCCACGCGTCCACCGACGCCTGGTCCTCGTAGTACTTCTTCTCCTGCGGCATCCACAGGCCCTGCTGGAACAGGTCCACGTACCGGGGGTCGTTGTGGAAGGCGAACAGCTCGACCGCCTCCTCCACGTGCTTGCTGCCGGCGAACACCGACGACGCGCCGGCCACCTGGGTCGTGGTGAACGGGTCGCCGTACTTGGGCAGCACGCCGATGCCGAAGTCGACCTTGCTCTGGTTCATGTCGAGCAGCGACCAGTGGCCGTCGACCACCATGGCCACCCGCTTGGTCTTGAGCAGCACGTTCGTGCCGGGCACGTCGTCGCCGGTGGCGGCCAGCTGGCCGGGGCCGGGCATGACCCGGTGCTTGTAGATGAGGTCCTGAAGGTTCTGGAACACCTTGATCGCCTCGGGGCTGTCCAGCAGGCAGCGCTTGCCGGCCTCGTCGGCGAAGTCGCCGCCGTTGCTGCGCAGGAAGCCGTACCAGGCGGCGCCGTAGGTGATGCTGCTGGAGATGCCGAACTGCCGGATCTGCTTGGGGTCGAAGCCCGACTCGTCGGGGTGCTTGCCGTTCTGGTCGACGGTCAGCTTGTAGGCGTTCTGGACGAGCTGGTCCCACGACCAGGCCGACGCGGCGTCGGCGGGCGGCGGGGCGACCCCGGCCTCGGACAGGGCGTCCTTGGCGTACCAGAGGAGCATGACCTCGTTGGCGGTGGCCAGGCCGTGCAGCTTGTCCTGCCCGTACCACAGGTAGGCGTCGGGCAGGCAGCCCGCGAGCTGCGGGTACTTCTTCACGTACGGGAACAGGTTGACCAGCGTGCCCTGCTCGGCCAGCCGGTAGGACATGCTCATCGGCACGTAGCCGACGTCCGGCACCCGGCCGCTGGCCACCAGGGTGTTGAGCTTGACGTCGTACTCGTCGGGCGTGAACAGCGCCTTGACCTTGACGCCCGCGTTCTTCTGCTCGTACTGCCGCAGCATCTTCTCCACGGCCGTCTTCTCGAAGGTGGACCCCCAGTACATGAACTGCAGCTGGGTGCCGCCCTTCGAGCCGCCGCCTCCACCGCCGCCCCCGCAGGCCGCCGCCGCGGCGCCGAGGGCGGCCAGCCCGCCGATCTTGAACAGGTCACGTCGATTCATGGGGATGTGTTCCTTACGCGAGGGGGAGCCAGACCCGCATCGCGCCCGCGCCGCGGTTGTCCCACTGGTAGTAGGGGACGGCCGTGGCGGTGACGCGGGCGCCGGAGGGGTCGCCGGCGGGCTCCGGGGTGGGGGGTGCGCTGCCGTACGGCAGGCCGGTGGCGGGCGGGTCGGCGGCGTACGCGCCGGCCTCGATGAGGACGGTCCGGCCGAGGCCCGGCACGTCCTCCCTGTCGATCACTCGCAGCTCCGCGCGCGGGTCGAGGACCAGGTCGTCCACGTCGGCCTGCTGGTCCACCTGCTCGAAGCAGTAGACGAGCGGGCCGCGCTCGACGGCGGCCGTGCCGCGCACGGCGTCGATCCGCCGGTTCGGGTAGGTGAGGCGGGGGGTCAGGTCGAGGTCGAGCTGCACCGTGTCGCCGGTGCGCCACTCGCGGGTGACGACGGCGTAGCCGTGCTCGTCCGGCTCGGCCGCGACGCTCTCGCCGCCGACGGTCAGGGTGGCGCTGCCGGCGCTCCAGGCGGGGACGCGCAGCGCCAGCGACCAGGGCCCCACGGGGGCCCGTTCGGCGGTGAAGACGACCTTGCCGTCCCAGGGGTAGCCGGTGGCGACGGCGAGGTCGAGGTCGCCCGAGCGGATCGCGCCCGGCGCGTACTGGTGGACGTGCAGCGCCCGCTCGGCCGTCGTGGCGACGTAGTGGCCGAGCGAGGAGACCGTCCGCATGATGTTGGGCGGGCAGCAGGCACAGGCGAACCACTCCCGCCGCCGCCCCAGGTAGGCGTCCTCCACGGTGTCGTCGCGGCGCTGGAGCGGGTTGACGTAGAAGAAGCGCAGCCCGTCGGCCGAGGTGGAGGCCGCGAAGGCGTTGTAGAGGACGCGCTCGATCAGGTCGGCGTAGCGGCCGTCGCCGGTGGCCAGCAGCAGCCGCCAGTTCCAGTGGATGCCGGCGATCGCGGCGCAGCTCTCGTTGTAGGCGCGGTCCGGCGGCAGCTCGTAGCGCTCGCCGAACGCCTCGCCGTCGTGGCGGGAGCCGACCCCGCCGGTCAGGTACATCTTGGTGGCGACCATGTCCTCCCAGCGGCGGACCGAGCACTCCAGCAGCGACTCGTCGCCCGTCTCCAGGTAGACGTCCACGACGCCGGCCTCGAGGTAGAGCTGGCGCACGGCGTGTCCGACCGGGGTGTCGGCCTCCCTGACCGGCAGGTGGTCCTGGGCGTACAGGGGGCCCATGCCGCTGTCCTTGATGAGGCCCTTGCCGCGGTTGTCGATGAGCTTGGCCGCGAGGTCGAGGTAGGAGCGCTCGCCGGTGACCCGGTAGAGCTCGACCAGGGCCGTCTCGACCTCGGCGTGCCCGTCGATGCCGTCGTCGCCGCCGGTCAGGAACACCTCGACCAGGTGGTCGGCCAGCCGGCGCGCCACCGCGGTCAGCCGCTCGTCGGCGCCGGCCCGGGCCCCGGCCACCGCGGCCTGGAACAGGTGGCCGGCGCAGTACATCTCGTGGCTGTACTCCAGCTCGGCGTAGATCTTGCCGGGCTTGACGACCTGGTAGTGGGAGTTGAGGTAGCCGTCGGCCCGCTGCGCCCTTCCGAGCAGGGCCGCCGACTCGGCGACGAACTCGGGGTAGCCGGATCCGGGGCGCCGGGCGTGCTCCCAGGCCACCGCCTCCAGTTGCTTGTACAGGTCGGAGTCCTGGAACCGGTACCCCCGGTACTCGCCTTCGGCCTCGCCGGCCGCCAGCCGCAGGTTCGGCACGCTGCCCGCGCGCTCCATCTGCTCCAGGCCGAGGGGGATGCTGGCCTCGCGGTTGATCCGCTGCCAGCGGCCCATCGGCCCGCCGGTGATGTCGACGTCGCGGACGCCCAGCGGACGCCACACGGCCTTGGCACCCTGGGTGGGTACGGCCGGGCCGCAGACCTGGGAGGGGTTGACCATGGAGCTCCTCACAACGCTGCCTCCGGGCACTGCCACTCGCCACGAAGGAAAAATTAGGAATAGGTTTTCCTTAGGCGAACGTAGATCCAGCGCGAGGTCAGCGTCAAGAGCCTTATAGTGGGAGCGGTCGGGAAGGAAAAGGTTTGTCCTCTGAACAGGCGCACGTCGCCACCATCCGCGAAGTCGCCGCGGCCGCCGGCGTCTCCATCGGCACGGCGTCCAAGGCGCTCAACGGCCGCGGCAAGCTGCGCGAGGAGACCCGCGCCCGGGTGACCGCGGCGGCGGAGCGCCTCGGCTTCCGCCCGAACCCCCTCGCGCAGGGGCTGCTCCAGGGCCGCACGTACACGGTGGGCCTGGTGACCGGCGACAGCTTCGGCCGCTTCAGCATCCCCGTCATGCTGGGCGCGGAGGACGCGCTCGGAGCCGGGCAGATCTCGGTGTTCATGTGCGACACGCGCGACGACCCGATCCGGGAGCAGCACTACGTCGAGCGGCTGCTGGCCCGGCGCGTGGAGGGCATCATCGTCACCGGCCGCCGCACCGAGCCGCGTCCCAGCATCGGCGCCGACCTGCCGGTGCCGGTGGTCTACGCGATGACCCAGTCGGCGAGCGACGACGACTTCTCGGTCATCCCCGACGACCGGGGCGGAGGGGCGCTCGCCGCCCGCCACCTGCTCGCCACCGGCCGCACCCGCATCGGCCACGTCACGGGCCCGGAACGGTTCGAGGCGGCCCGGCGGCGGGCCGAGGGACTGACGGACGCGCTGGCCGAGGCGGGCACGGGGCTCGCCGGGGAGCCGCTGTTCGGGGAGTGGACCGAGGAGTGGGGGCGGCAGGGCGCCGACATCCTGCTGCGGGCCCACCCGGACGTGGAGGCGGTCTTCTGCGGGAGCGACCAGATCGCGCGGGGGGTGTCGGAGACGCTGCGGGAGCGGGGGCGGCGCATCCCGGACGACGTGGCGGTGGTGGGCTTCGACAACTGGGAGCCCATGGTGGAGGGCAGCCGTCCGCCGCTGACGACCGTCGACATGAACCTGGGCGAGATCGGGCGGATCGCGGCGGAGCACCTGCTGGAGGCGATCGGGGGGGCGCCGCGGGCGCGGGGGGTGCTCACGGTGCCGTGCAGCCTCGTCCTCAGGGAGTCCACCCGCGTGAACCCGGCCTGACCCGTACTGCCAGCGGCCTCACACGGCAGGCGGCGCTGTACGGCGGACGACTCTGCACTACGGGCGGCTTCGGACGGGCGGCGGCGCCGTACGGCGAACGGCTTCGGACGGCTGGTCAGCGGGTGGCGGCCTCGATGACGGCGGCGGCGAGGCGGGTGTTCTCCGGGGCGCCGGCGCCTCCGCCGAAGGAGAAGCGGCGGCGCGTGTAGGCGTAGGCGACGCCGCCGGCCGGGTCGGCGAAGGACTGCGCGCCGACCGCGCCGCTGTGCCCGAACGCGTCCGGCCCCAGGAACGGGTAGCGCCGCGCCTGCGCCTCGAACCCGAGCAGGAAGTGGTCCCGCTCCCCCGTCACCAGGTCGGGCCCGCTGGAGTGCGGGCGGGTGAACTCGGCGAGGACGTCGGGCTTGAGCAACGGCCCCCGCGCGCCTCCCTCCACCTCGCCGAGGACCGCCGCGTACATGCGGGCCAGCCCACGAGCGCTCCCCACGCTCCCCGAGGAGGCGGGCCCGAGCGCGCGCACCTCCCGGGTGTTGGCGAACTCGACCAGGTCGGTGGGCGGGGTGGCGTTGAAGTTGAACGCGATCCCCATGAGGCTGTCGGCCGCCGGCGCCATGGACGCGGCCAGCGCCTGTTCCCGGGGCGGGAGCGGCCGGACCGGAACGTAGCGCGCCTCCTGCTCCGCCGGCAGCCCCAGATAGAAGTCCAGGCCGTACGGAGCCCGCACCCGCTCCTCGTACACCTGCTGGAGCGTGCGGCCGGTGACCCGTCGCACGACTTCGCCGGCGAGCGCGCCGATCACGAACGCGTGGTAGCCGTAGCCCGTGCCCGGCTCCCAGAAGGGCCGCTGGCCCGCGAGCCGGCGGGCGAGGAGCCGGTCGTCGGCCAGCTCGGCCGTGCTGAGGCCGCCGTCGACGCCGATGAGCCCGGCCCGGTGGGCGAGCAGGTCGCGCACGGTCAGCCCGCCCTTGCCCGCGGCGGCGAACTCCGGCCAGTAGTGGGCGACGGGCCGGTCGAGGTCGATCAGGCCGTCCTGGACCAGCAGCGCCACCACCAGGTACGCCGCCCCCTTGCCCGAGGAGTACAGGGCGTGCAGCGAGTCACCGGAGACTCCTTCCCCCACCCACAGGTCGACCACCCTCCGGCCGTGGACGTAGGCCGCGAGCTGGGCTCCCGGTTCCTCCTCCGCGGCGGCGACGGCCTCGAACTCCTCGAAGACGCCCTCGAACCCCTCGGCCACGGTGCCGTGAACGCGCGCCATCACTCTCATCTCCCCGCCTCGTCGGTACGGGAAGAATCATATAGTCATCAATCTTTATAGTCAATTTCAGTGACTATATTGTCGATCATGGAGTGACGGGGACGATGCGCGCCTCCCGCAGCTCGCCGCGCTCGATCGTCAGCAGGCCGATCGTGCCGTGGGGCTGGCGGCGGCGGTCCGTCGGCGAGCCCGGATTGAAGACGCGCAGGCCGTCGCCCGTCTCGTCCATCGGGATGTGGGAGTGGCCGAAGACCACCAGGTCCGCGCCGGGGAAGCGGCGGCGCATCCGGGGCAGACGGCCCTTGGCCGGTCCGCTGTCGTGGATCATGCCGACGCGCAGGCCGTCCAGGGTCAGCTCCAGCGTCTCGGGCGCGACCACGTCCGGGCCGTCGTTGTTGCCCTTGACGACGTGGACGGGCGCGTACGCCGACAACTCGTCGATCACGGACGCGACGCACACGTCACCGGCGTGCAGGATCACGTCGGCGCCGCGCAGGTGTTCGGCCACCCGGGGCGGGCACGAGCGCCAGCGGCGGGGCGCGTGCGTGTCGGACAGGACCACCACTCTCACCCCTCCCCCCTGCCCGCTTTCCCCGGAAGGGCACCGCCCTGTCCTGGGGAAGGGCACCGCCCTGTTCTCTCCGGCAGAGCGCCCCCGCGATTCCCGCGAGGGCATCCCCCACGTCCATGGGAAGGCATCCCCTACGAAAGTCGGCCGACCGCATCCCGATGACCGATCCGCCGGGGTCCGGGCGGGCCGTAGCGTCCGGTCATGCGTAAAGCCATCCAGGTGACCGGTCTGATCATGCTGCTCCAGGGCGTCAGCGGCGCCATCGACCATCTGGCCGTCCAGCCGTTCATGGGGCTGTTCCTCAACTTCTTCAACCGGGTGATCGTGCCCCGGGTGGACTTGCTGGCCGCCCAGCCGCTGTTCGCCAACCTCGCCCTGGCGGCGCTCGGCCTCGTGATGATCATCGCGGCTGCCCGCTCGTAGTCCACACTCGAAGGACCACAAGGCAAGGTCCTCGCGGGAGTGAGGGCGTGAGACTCGCGTCGAGCACATGAGGCCGTCGGCAGACCCCCGGTGACGCTCACCCCGGCCAGACACGCCACACCGAAGGCCACGAACAAGACGCTGACTGTGCTCGGGGGAAGCCGCTCACGTCGCCCAGGAACCTGCCTCCTGGCCCCGTCCATAGGGCCACCTCAGCGGGCTCACCGGCACCGCCCCAACCGAATTGATCGGCGGAACCAGTCGCCTCCGGATCCGCGACACGTGTGTTTCCGATGCCCGAGTTCCGCCGATGAAACCATGCTCGGCGCGCTGGTGCCTCAGATGTCGTGGTCGCGGGCTTCGCCTCCCTCTCGAGCGGACGCGGGGACGACGTATCTGGTGTGCGGGCCGTTCAGCCACGCCTCGTCGAGTTCCCTCCCCGTGACGCGGCCGATGAGGCGTAGAGCCGAGGTCACCTCGGCCGCGGCCGTGTCGCCTTCGAAGGCCAGCCCATCCAGGTAGCCGTCCAGCGGATTCGGGTCAGTGCCGTCCCGCTCCTCCGGGTCCCCGACCACCAGGGTCGTCACGACCTCGCCGTCGACCACGTATTCGAGGTCTTCGAGCCCCTCCAGTTCGTACAGGGGCCAGCCGAGGTAGAGCAGCCGCCCGCCGTCCCGGGTCAGCTCGACCCAGGACCGCCATTGCCACGCGTCGTTCCCGTCGAGTTGGATCACCTGGACCCAGCCCGGCGCTTGCGGGCCGAGCCAGATGACGCCGTCGCCGTGCTCGGTGTAGCAGCCGGTGACGATGTCCCGCCAGCCGCAGGCCCGGGCACTGCTCGGATCGGCACCCAGCCTCCGTGCCACCTCCTCGACCTCCGAGCCTTCCACCCAGATGCCCCGGAACGGCGTGTCCCAGTCGATGCCGTGAGCCACGAGGAGATCCCAGAGGTCCTTGTCGGTGTCCGACACCGCTCTCCTTTTCCACGCACGAAGCTTTCTCTACGCACGAAGTTCCTCCGCACGAAAGGCCCGTGCGGAGGAGCGGCTCCCGCGCACCGGCAGGCTCCGCTGACACCGAGCCACCGCCCGACACTGCCACTAACAGCGCAGATCCGAAGCATGATCGCGAAGTGTCACGGGAGTACCAGCACGTCCGCAAAGACAGGACGCGGGCTCCTGGATCCGCAGGCTTCTGATCGTCAGGCTCTCCAGCCGGGGCCGGCGATGCGCGCGAGCACCCGCCGGCTGAGCACGACGTCGAGCGGCAGCCGCCTGAGCGCGTCCGCGTCGACGATGGCTCCCTGCCGCTGGGCGATCTGCTGGAGCGAGGCCCAATGGCCGGCTTCCATGTCGTCCCGGGTGTGGCCACCGAATGGCTCGTCGGGCCCGACCACCACCCGCGCCGTCTCCTGGATGTCCGCCACCGACGTCGCGGCCCAACCTTGGGACGCGCCCCAACCTCGGTCGTTCAGCAGCGGCACCCGGCTTCCGTCGGCCAGTTCCGCCTCGAGACGCGCCGAGACCGTGACGGTGTCCGCCGCCTCATCGTCGACGTCGACGAACGCCACCAGACGTGTGACAGCCTTCATACGCCTCATCTCGGTGCAAGTATCCACCACTGCGGCGGCTCCGCCGGTGACTCACGACGGGAACGTCACGTACGGCGTCGGCGTCCCAGCACGCGCAACGCAGCAGCCGTTGCATCGCCTGCGGACCACTCAGCCCGGCATGCTCGGCAAGGTTCCAGCAGTTCTTACGTTCGAGATCGGACAGCAGCCCGCGGACGTTGGCGGTGGCGGTGCGACGCGGCCGAAACGGCTCGCGATCCGGCCCATCAGGTCGTTGAAGGTGACCATCCAGCCGTCAGGGTCTACAGTGTCGGCCACGGCCATCACTCGATCTTCAGATGTCTTCACAAACTCCGAATGATCACGCGGTGGCCGCGAGCCACAGCGTAGACCCTGATGGCGCCTGGAACACGTCGGCGGGGCCTGGTGAGTCACCACCGGATCCCGGCCGAGGTGCCCGGCCCGGCGCCGGGCACCGGTCGTCGGGTCACTTGACGATGATCTGATGGGTGGCCTGGGCCGGTCCGGTCGCGCCGTCCCCCGCATAGTTCGCGAGGTAGCTGTACCTGCCGGCGTTGGCGGGCGTGTCGGTGAACGTGTACGTGCCGTCGGCGTTCACCCTCACCGGCGGGAGCTTGACGGTCTTACCGCTGGTGCCCTTGACGTACAGGGTGCGCTGCACGGTGAGCGTGGACCCCGGAGAGGGCGGCCTGTCGCCCGCCGTCAGGACGCCGCTCAGCTCCACGGCCGTGCCGGCGACGCCGGACTGCGGCCCTGTCAGGGTGAGCGTGGCTTCGCGCTTGACCGTCACGGTGACGGAGGCGCTGCTGCGGCGGTGGCCGTCGTCGCCGTCCCAGAACACCCAGTAGATCACCTCGCCGATGTACGGCGGCAGCTCGAAGACGGGCGTGTCCTGGAAGGAGAACGTGCCGTCCTGCCGCGTCGTCACGCCGGTGATCGGCAGTTTCGTCCAGCCGGGCAGGTACTGGATCACCGTGAGCGGCTTGAGCCCGAGCGCCTCGCCGTCGGCGCGGGTGAGCCGCCCCTCGACGGTGATCGGCGAGCCGGCGTACGCGTCCGCGGGGGCCGTCACCGTGAGCTTGGTGGCCGGTAGCGCGACGCCCGTCACCCGCCACAGCAGCAGCCGGTCCGCGGAGCTGCGCAGCAGTGCGAAGACGTCCGTGCCGGAGAAGGCGACGCCGTCCTGGAGCAGTTCGGCGTCCGGCTGGTCGGCCGCGAACAGCTCCGCGCCCGTCGCCGCGTCGTAGAGGGTGAGGTCGGTGCTGCCCCACTGGCGTCCGGCCGCGACGTACGCGCCGTCCGAGCCGAGCGCCACGGCGGACGGGTACCCGTCCCAGCCGTCGCCGTAGGTGCCGATCGCCGCCAGGGTCCTGGTGTCGTACCTGGTGAAGTGACCGGGGGTGTCGGCCGCGCTGAACAGGGTGCCGCCGTCGGAGCTCAGGGTGAGGTCGCGCAGGTAGTCGATGCGCCACTCTTCGCCGTCGATCGTGCCGCGCAGCGCGGGGGCGCCGTCGCCGAGGTCGTAGACCAGCATGTCGGCGTGGTGCAGGGCGGTCTGGCCGACCACGAGCGTGTCGCCGGCGGCCGCGAGCACGGGAGGCCGCAGGTGCTCGCCCCCGACCGCCACGGGCGCCGGGGCGCTCGCGCTGAGATCCAGGCCGACGACGCCGCCGGGGCCGTCGTCGCATCCGTGCCCCACCCACAACCGCTCGCCCAGCAACGCCAGGGTGGACGGGCAGGGGTGGGCCGACAGGTCGATCCGGCGGGTGACGGCGAGGCTCGCGGTGTCGATCTCGGCGACCTCGTTCGAGCCGGTGAGAGCCGCGTACAGGCGGGTACCGTCCGCGTTCACGGCCAGCTCTTGGACGCCGGGCAGGCCGGTGACGACACCCCCGGTGAGGTTTCCGTCAGTGCCGGCCACGATGACGCGGTCGCCGGCGGGAACGAACACCCGGCCGCCGCCGACGGCCAGGTCGGCGGTGTAGGAGTCGGTGACCCCGAGGTCGGTGGTGGTGCCGGCCGCCGAGGCGGCGGGGGCCGTGACGGTGAGCAGGCCGGTGATCACGCCGGCGGCGCCGCAGTAAGCGGCTAATCGGCGAACCAGGGATGGGGACACGAGAGCCTCCTGCACGGGATGGGAACAGACGTTCTAATAACGTCTCATGGGTGCTCCCACGTCAAGATCATTCGGTCGCGCGACACCAAACCGTGATCAAGCACCCTCCGGGGTTCGAGACCGGGACGATTGTCGGTGCCCGCCGACATAGTCGTCGCCATGACGATTCCCCTCACGTGAGTCCGCGCCGTCCGCGGCCACGAGCCGGCGCTGGACGGGATGACCCTGCGCTGCAGGAAGACCGGCGGCCAGCTGCCGGCGTCCGTGCCAAGGGCCGTGCGGTCCAGCACGGTCGGTGAGCAGTTCGCGGCGCTGCTGGAGCACCTGGACGGGCACGAAAAGGAGTGCCGCGCCACCGTGGAGTCATGGATGCTGAACGGCTGCCGGTGCCTGCCGGGCTCCTCGCCGGGGTGTGGCCCGCCCCCTGGTGGCGGGCCTGCCTGCGGCACCTGGTGGTTCCGCGTGGAGGGGCGGGCCGGGCTGCTGGAGGAGGTGTCCGAGCACGGGCGGGTGAGCGTCAGGACGGCGAACGGTCGGCGGTTCAGGAGGCACCAGGCCCTCGGCCCCGGCGAGCGGCGGGTCAGCCCGGACGGCCACAGGTTCCACGACGGCCGGGACTTCTGGTGGCACCCCGGCACAACGACTGGGAGCCGCAGGGCATCAGCTCGTTGAGGCGACCATCCAGCCATCAGGATCTACGCTGTGGCTCGCGGCCACCGCACGATCTTTTGTTGTCTTCACCAACCACGAATGATCACGCGGTGGCCGTCGCCATGTGACCTCGACCCCTCAAGATCCCGAAGTGTCACTGGAGTATCAGGCGAAGCATCCGAGCCTATTCAGTGGAGCGCGGCGGTGGCCGGCAGAGATGTCGCCCGCTGCTCAGGATGAGAAGCGCTCAGTCCCGTGGTGGACAGGAAGTCCCGCTCGCGCCGCAGTTCCCGCTCCGTGACGGTCAGCGGGAACAGGGTGAAGCCGTGCATGGCGCCGGCGACGACCCCGAGCTGCACAGGCGCGCCTGCCGCCTGCCACCGTTGCGCCAGGAACAGCGAGTCGTCCAGCAGCGGATCCTCGCTCCCGACGACGATCCGGGCGGGCGGCAGACCGGTGAGGTCGGCGAACAGCGGCGAGACCTCGGGATCGCGCCGTTGTTCCGCCCCCATGCCGGGTGTGAACAGCTCGTACGTCCGCCGCAGCGTGTCGGTGTTGCTCAGCAGCCGCCTCGATCCGAACGATCGCTGGCTCGGCGTCATCGACAGGTCGTACGGGCCGAACACCAGGTTGGCCGCCCGGAACGCGCCCGTGATGCCGTGCCGGTCGCGAAGGCGCAGCAGCGTCACGACGCTCAGGTGGGCGCCGGCCGATTCACCCCCGATCAGCAGCCGTCGGGTGCCGAACTCGGCTGCGGCGTGATCCACCAGCCACCGGGCTGCCGCTTCGCAGTCGTCGGGACCGGCGGGGAACGGGTGCTCAGGCGCGAGGCGGTACTCCACGCTGACCACGGCCAGCCGTGCCTGCTCGGCGAGCCGCCACAGCCTTTCGTCCTGGCCGTCCGCGGAACCGAACACCCAGCCGCCTCCGTGGATGTGCAGATACACGCCCTCGACCTGGTCGGGCACGAATGCCCGGACCCTCACCCCACCGGCGATGACGCGGTCCTGGCCCTGCGGCAGTCGCACCGGCGGCGTGTCGCCACCGAGCCGGTTGCGCCGAAGGGCGGCCAGCGCGGTCGCGTCCGGCCTCTCGTCGCGCGCCGGGCGGCTCACGGCGGCGGCCTCGAATTCCTTGTTGAACGCCATGGTCTCGGCGAGGCAGTCCTCATCGGTGATCGTCATGCGTCGACCATCGCAGCCGTCCGCGACAACACCGTGTCACTGTTGGCCGGTGAGCCGCATCACACTCCCGCCGGCCGCTGCGGGCGGGCACCAGGGCCGACGTCTTCGGATCCCGGCACCCGCCGGACAGCGGCCGCGACTCGCGCAACGCTGGTCGACCTGCACGATCACCGATCGGGAACGGATCCCGATCGGCGCCTCACGGACGACAGGCGGCGGTGTCAGCCCAGATGCCGGGCGAAGAACCGCAACGCGCTGTCGGCCTCGAGGGCCGGCACGTCCTCGTGCTTGCCGGGGTTGGCGTGCAGCGTCTTCTCGCCCGAGGCCAGAGCGTCGAACAGCGCCATGGCGTCCTCGCGCGGCACCCGCTCGTCGTCCCACTGCATCAGGAACCGCACAGGGACGGTGACCCCGGCGGCGGCCTCGGCCGAGGCCAGTGACGTTCCGCTCAGCCCCAGCACCGCCGCGCGGATCCGCGGCTCGGCGGCGACCAGCGGAATGCCGAGAGCGCAGCCCAGCGACATCCCCCAGTAACCCACCGGGCCCATGTCCCCGAGCGCGTCAAGGACCGACCGCCATTCCGGGACGACCTGAGCGGCCAGCAGCGTGTGGAGCTCGGCCAGCAGCGGGACCGGGTCGCCCGCGCCGGCCATGCGGGCCCGCATCTCGGTGACGATCCGCTCGTGTTCGGCGGTCCTGGGCCGGCCGCCGTGGGCGGGGGCGTCGATGGCCGCCGCCGCGAAACCGCACTCGGCCGCCAGCCGGCCGGCGCGGGCCACGACGCCAGGGGCCTGCTTGTGCTGGCCGCCGCCGTGTCCGATGAGGACCAGGGCGCGGGGCTGGGTGTCGTCCGGCGTCCACAGCGCGCCGGGGATCTCGCCGAGGGTGAAGGTTCGTTCGGTGACGCCGTCGTTCGACGTGTGAGAAGTGAAGCGCATGCGCGTTTCAAGCCTTTCGGGATGCCTTGTGCGGGCGCTCCCTAGGCCATGCGAGGGAGGGAGCCCCGACCTGTCACAGCGTTGATCGGTCTCACCTCCTACGGTCGATGCGGTGCACAGCGACGGTGAACGTATCACACGGCTGCCTGCCGGCGGCCATGACACCGTCCGAGGAGGTGAGCCCCATGAACGCCGCATCGAGGTGGGCGCTCCCTCTCGTCCTCACGGCCGGGCGATGTTCAGCTGCGCCGGAGGCGCTCGGCATGCGGCAGTTCCCCGGCACGCAGGCGACCGGGCCGGGTGTCCAGGAGGCGCCATCGCGTCGTCCCACCGTCCGGGCTCTCGAGCGTCCCCAGAGCGAGCGCGGCGTCGATGCGATCCCGCACCTCCCCCTCCTTCTCCGGCTCCGTGGCGAACAGGACGCGCACCCGCACCGTGCCGCCCCGGCGGTCGGCAGCCGTATGGTGCGGAGCGAGCGGGCAGGGGGGCTCGTGCTCCCAGTCCCCGCACAGAGCCAGGGTGACCGCCGCGCCGGGGGCGCGCAGATCACCGTGCGCTTCCATGACGATCGTCGCCTCGTGGGCGAATGCTTGACGCACCCTCCCATGGTCTGTCGCGCCACCAAAGGAGGACAGATGCGGTCCTCCTGGCATGGACAATGCAGACATGCTCGAAACTTCTGCTCGGCTGCTTCGGGTGTTGTCCTTGCTGCAGCAGCACCGGGAGTGGTCCGGACCGCAGCTGGCCGACCACCTGGGGGTGACGGTGCGCACCGTACGCCGCGACGTCGAACGGCTGCGCGAGCTCGGTTACCCGGTGCACGCCACGATCGGGAACATCGGGGGGTACCGGCTGGGCGCCGGGGCCGCCATGCCTCCGCTGCTGCTGGATGACGAGGAGGCCGTCGCGGTCGCCGTGGGCTTGCGCACCGCGGCGAACGGCACGGTGGCCGGCATCGAGGAGACGTCGGTGCGGGCCCTCGCGAAACTGGAACAGATCCTGCCCGCGCGGCTGCGGTACCAGGTCTCGGCGTTGGACGCGGCCACCGTGGCGCAGCACCGTCCGCGTGCGGTGGTCCCGGCGGACGTGCTGACCACGATCGCCGGGGCCTGCCGCGACCACCGGCGGCTGCGCATGGACTACCGCAGCCACGACGGCACGGACACCACCCGTACGGTGGAGCCGCACAAGCTGGTCCACGCCGGGCGCCGCTGGTACCTGGTCGCCTACGATCTCGACCGGGCCGATTGGCGGACCTTCCGGGTCGACCGGCTGAGCCCGCGAACCCCTGAGGGTCCACGGTTCACGCCGCGTGAGCCGCCGTCCGGCGACATCGGCGGGTACGCGTCCTGGGCGGTCGGTGTCGACCGGTACCGCTACCAGGCACGGTTCACCATGTACGCCCCCGCGGCGCAGGTCGCCGAGCGGGTGCCGGCCGACGCCGGGGTGGTGGAAGCCGTCGACGAGCGCACCTGCACCCTGCGCGCCGGTTCGAACTCCCTGGACGGGCTCGCCCTGCACGTGACCCTCCTCGGCTTCGACTTCACCGTCCACGAGCCGGCCGAGCTCGTCGAGCACTTCAAGGGGCTGCACGCGCGCATCGGCCAGGCGCTCCAGGCGCCGGGCGAGGGCGGCCCGCCGGCCGGATGACCGGCGGGCCCTGCTGGGTCGCGAACAGTTCTGCCCCGTCCTGGACCTCCGACCGGCGGGGATGCTCCGCCTTCCTCAGGAGAAGTCGGCGACGCGGTCGGCGGCCCACTGGGCGAAGGCGCGGGCCGGGCGGCCGGTGAGCCGCTCGACGGTGTCGTACACCGGCGCGGGGTTGCCCACCGACTGCTCCCACTGCTCGAACAGGGTGTTGAGGATGAAGGGCGGCATGAACCGGCTCATCTGCTCGCGTGCGACCTCGGGAGTCAGTTCCTCGAAGACCAGCGGACGGCCGAGCGCCTCGCCGATCAGCGTGACCTGCTCGGCGGCGGTGAGGGACGCCGGGCCGCTCAGCGGGTACACCTGGCCGGCGTGGCCGTCCTCCGTCAGCGCGACGACGGCGACCTCGGCGAGGTCGGCCTCGTGGATGGGGGCGCTGGTGGCACCGGCGTAGGGAGCGCGGACCACGTCACCGGCGCGGATCTGCCCCGCCCACGGCAGGGCGTTGGTGGCCATGTGCGCCGAGCGCAGGAACGTCCAAGCCGGCTTGCCGCCGCGCAACGCCTGCTCGATCTCGGCGTGGTAGGCCGCGATCGGGTTGGCCTGCTCGGCGGCGGTGTCATCGACCCCGTTGGACGACAGCAGGACGACGCGTTCGACACCCGCCCGCTGCGCCGCTTCGACGAACGCCGGACCGCTGCCGGGCACCGCGAACAGGAACACGCCGGTGACGCAGTCGAGAGCCGCGTCGAGGGTTTCCGGGCGGGACAGGTCGCCCTCCACCACCTCGACTCCGACCGGCAGGACCGCACGCCGCGGATCCCGCACCAGCGCGCGCACCTTCTCACCACGGGCGACGAGCCGCTCGACGACGTGGCGCCCGACGTTGCCGGTGGCTCCGGTGACCAGGAACATGCTCACTCCAGAATTCATTGGGGCCGGACCTGTTATCCGCTGCCGTGCTCAGAACTCTGTCAGCCAAGCAGGACAGGTTCGTTCCTCCTTGGTCCACGTTTTCGACGACAAGGCGATCTTGGCGCGGCCGTCGTGACCCACACCTCACCCCCGACGGACATCGGGGGGATACGCCCCTATCTCGGTGCTTGGAAGCCGCCGATCTCCTGCTCGAGCAGTTCGGCCAGCCGTAGCGGGGTGCGGTCCTCAAACATCGGACCGATGAGCTGCACCCCCACCGGCAGGCCTTCGGGGGATCGACCCGCTGGTATGGCGGTGGCGGGCAGGCCGGGCATGGTGGCCAGGCCGGCCCAGACGAGCTGGTCGAAGTACGGGTACTCGACGCCGTCGATGTCGATGCGCCGTTCCAACGGATTGGGGTTGTGGTCGTGCGGGAACGCGGGCGTCGGCGTGATCGGGCACACCACGGCGTCGAACTCGGCGAACAGCTGCCGCCAGCCGTGGCGGTGGACCTCACGGCGGCTGTTCGCCTCCATCCAGTCGCGGTGGCTGAACACCATGGCGCGCAGCCGCACGGCGTCAAGACTCTGGTCGTCCGCGCTCAGTCCGGCGACGCGGGTCCGCAGCTGCTCGTACGATTCGACGGGAAAACGCGCAACGGAGCCCGAGATCAGCAACTGCAGGTAGAGCGTCGCGGCTTCGGTCAGATCGGGCAGCAGCGGACTGTGCCGTGCGACGCGGGCGCCGCCGTCGGCGAGTGCGGCGGCCACCCGGTTCACGCCCGCCCGCACGGCGGCCCCCGTCGGAAGGAGCGGATGCTCGTCGAGGACCAGGACCCGGAAGTCGCGGAGCCGCTCGTGGCGGGCGGGCGGCAGCGCCAAACGGTGCGCCACGCCGAGCGTCAGCGGGTCCGGTCCGGCCATGACGTCGAGCAGGAGCGTGAGGTCGCGGGCAGTGCGCGCCATCGGGCCGACGACGGCGAGGTCGAGGTCGGTCGGCAATGCCGGCGTGGCCGGCGGGACCATACCGCGGTTCGCCGCCAGCCCGAGCGTCGGCTTGTGCGCGTAGACACCGCAGAAATGCGCGGGGGTGCGCAGCGAGCCGCCGATGTCGGAGCCGATGGACAGCGCGCCGAACCCGGACGCCAGGGCCGCCGCCGACCCGCCGGAGGATCCGCCCGACGTGCGACCGTGATCCCATGGGTTGTTGGTGGTGCCGTAGATCTCGTTGAAGCTCTGGATGTCCTGCAGCCCCAACGGCACATTGGTCTTGCCGAGCACCACCGCGCCCGCCGCCTTGAGTCGCGACACCTGTACCGCGTCCTCGGCCGGCATGTAGTCCCGGTGCGGCGGCATGCCCCAGGTCGTGGGCAGCCCGGCGATGTTGAAGCACTCCTTGACCGTCACCGGAATGCCGAGCAGCGGCCGGTCCTCACCGCGGGCGCGCGCCTGGTCAGCGCCGCGCGCGGCGGCCCGGGCACGGTCGAAGTCCGGCACACAGATCGCGTTGATCACCTTGTCGTCCCGCTCGATACGGGCGATCGCCTCGTCGGTCAGTTCGGCCGAGGTCACTTCACCGGCACGCAAGGCAGCTGCGAGTTCTTCGGCCGACTGAAAGTTCCATTCCATGGAGTTGACTCTAACGGCCTGCCGTAAACGCTTGTCGCCACACAAGTCGCCCGCATCCGCCGGAAAAGTCAGAACGGCCGCCTCCATTGGCGAACATCCACTCATTCCGTCACCCGAAGGTGCCCCGTCCCAGGTCAGCAGGAGTGAGAGGGGTCAACTCCACTGGCGCAGGGCATGAAATGCCGCTCCGCACAACGAGATAGATGTCTCAATCATCACCGTGTTTCCCTTCGGTCACGGACTATTCTCCCGACCGGTGGCCATAGCGCGCGGGAATTGTCCAGTAGACGGGGAAACTTCTTGTGAATCCGCTTGAAGGTTCACACGCACCCTTGTGGCAACTCCAGCCACGAACTAGCTCAACCCTCTACCCCGACGCCGTGGACGCCTACATCCGCGCCTTCTCCAGGTCTGGAGCTCTGCGGGCCGACTTCGACGACTACCGCGCCCAGGAGCAGGATCTCGCGCTCGACGACGCCGACGCGGCGATGGGCCGCAAACTCGTCATGCCCGTGCTGGCCTTGTGGGGGTCGGCCGGACTTCCGGCCCGTCTCCCGACACTCGAGATCTGGCGTGACTACGCTCGGCGTCCAAGCTGAACTCGGCTCGTCCAGCATCATCAGATCCCTGTCCGCCCGCAGGAATGCGCGGGCGAGTGCGATCCGCTGCCACTGTCCACCGGACAGGACGACTCCCGTCCGCACGCCCCATCCGTACGGTCCGCGAAGAAGCTTCGGGTGAGCAAGGTCTGAGACCTTCGTGGCTCCGGAGCAGGACCTATATGTCCGGACAATGCCCGGTCGGCGCCCTGGAATCGCTCCCCGTGGTGATCAATCCTTTCTCAGTAAGAGAAAGGGGTTCCCATGAACCGGAACAAGTTCTTCACCGCAATGGCCGGAGCCACGCTCGTAGCAGGACTGACCGCCGCGGCGCCTTCGGGCGCGGCTGCGGTCACCAGGGGCGGCGTGGACGCGTCGGCCGCCGTCGCCACCGAGAGCGGCTGCAGCCGCTGGACCTGTATCGAGGCATTCCGCACCGTGGCCAACGTGGTCTACGCCAGGGCGACGAAACGCCCTGAAGCGCCCAGCAACTGCGAGAGCGCCCCGTATCACTTCCGCATCTGGGGACCGGGCAAGAGCGTCAACAGCGAGCTCATCCACTACTGCTATCAGTGGACCAGGTATGTCACCTTCAGCCCGGGCAAGATCTGCGCCGAGGGATGGGCCCACGTACCCGGAGGGGTGCAGAGCAGAGGGCTGCCCTGCGTCACCCTCTGACCCCGTCCGGCGACGCACGCGCTCCCGGCGACGCCGTCGGCCGGCTCAGCCGGGCTCGTCGCGCAGTTCCCGGGTCGCCGAGCGATAGGCGGCGGCGACGCGGGTGAGCATGCCGAGCATCAACGGCACCTGCTCCGGCGTGTAGTGCGCGCGGATCCCGTACAGGTGGCGCTCGGACGTGACGCGGGTGGCGTGGTACTCGGCCATGCCGTCCTCGGCCAGTTCCACGGTCACCGTGCGCCGGTCGCGTTCGCCGCGCACGCGCCGCGCGTAGCCGGCCTTCTCCAGGCGGTCGATGAGCCGGGTCGTGGAGGCGGACGGCAGCCCCAGCTCCTCGGCGATCGCCCCCACCGGGAGCGGACCGCGCATCTCCAGCAGGATCAGGGCGGCGACGTCGACGTGGTGCACGCCCAGCCGGTCGGCGATGGCCTCGATGTGCAGCATGACCGCGATCAGGAATCCGCGGAAGACGTCCTCTTCCGGTTGCTTGTCGACCACCCTCACCAACCTACTCCACGACGATGTATCTTCGAATCGGAGTTACTTCGATCCGGAGGAGATGTGGACGTTCTCGTCATGGGCGCGGGCGTGGGCGGCCTGGCCGTCGCGCGCAGCCTGCTGGCCGCCGGTCACCGGGTCCGGGTCCACGAGCAGGCGCAGGCCATGCGGACGGGCGGCGCGGGCCTGAGCATCTTCAGCAACGGCGCCGCCGTACTGAACGATCTGGGCGTCAGCCTCGACGGCGTCGGCGGCCGGTTCGACCGGATCGACGCGCTGACGTCCGACGGCCGGCTGCGCCTCAGGTCCGACATGGCACACGCGGCCGCGCACTACGGCTTCCCCAACAAGTCGGTCTCCCGCCGCCTGCTGCTGGAGCGTCTGTCCGAGGGGCTGCCCGACGACCTGATCAGGTACGGCACGGCCTGCCGGGGCGTCACCCAGGACGCCGACCGGGTCACCGTGACCTTCGGCGACGGCTCGACGGCCACGGGTGACCTGCTCATCGGAGCCGACGGCCACCACTCGGTCGTGCGGCGCGCGCTGTGGGGCGACGTCCCCATCCGGACGGCCGCCTTCGGCACCTGGCAGGGCCTCAGCAAGATCGACATCAGTCTCACCCGCACCCACGTCCACCTCATGATCACAGGGCGCGAGGGCGCGTGCGGGCTCATCCCCGCCGGGGACGGCATGCTCCAGTGGTGGTTCGACGTGCGCTGGTCACCCGGAGACCCGCGCCCCGCCTCGCCCCTGGCCGAGCTGCGGCGCCGCTTCGGCCATTGGGCGTCCCCCGTTCCCGAGGTGCTCGCCCAGGCGTCCGAGGACGACCTCGACTTCTTCGGCCACCACTGGCAGAAGGTGCGCCGGGTGTGGGGCAAGGGCCGCGTCACCCTGCTCGGCGACGCCGCCCATCTCATGCCGCCCACTCTCGGCCAAGGCGCCAACCAGACCCTAGAGGACGTGTGGGTGCTCGGGCGCGAGCTCGCCAAGGACGGCGACGACCTGCCGGGACGGCTGCGCGCCTACGAGAGGGCCCGCTACCCGCACGTCTCCCTGGTGTCCCGGCTGGCCAGGCACAGCACCGCCAACTGGCGGATCCCGCCGGCGATCGGCCGCCTGTTCTCCGAGACGTCCCAGACCGCCATGCTGGGCCGCTTCAGCAACCGCCTCACCGCCCTCACCGCCACCGGCGCCGCCTCCCGCTGACCGCTCGCCGCACACGGCGCCGCGTCAGGCGTCGACCCCCAAGAGTTCGCCCAGGAGCGCGCTCAACCGGCCACGCTCCTCGGGCGTAACCGGATGGTCGCAGATTTCGCTACATTCACTACCGTTTGTCACTATCTGTAGCGGAGACGATGTACTTCGTAGCTGCAGGTGGGAGATGCGCGCTCCGGACAAGACCATCTTCGGCCTGATCGGGCGAGCCCAGGAGAGTGAGCATGTCGTACGAACCGCTCGGATCATCGGTGCCCCAGGTGGCCATGACACTGGCCGCGATCGCGGCGACCGCGGCCACCCCGCGCCCGTCGGGAGAGACGCTCGCGGAGCAGAGCGACCGCATCTTCCTGGGCATCAACCAGCAACTGGCCGACTCCTCCCTCGCGACCGGAGGCACCTGGATGTCGCAGTGGATGGGGCTGAGCGCGGACAACGCGAACGTGGTGTACCTCGCGAAGAACACCGACGGCTCCAACACGTTCGCCGTGGTCATCCGTGGCACGGTCGCCAACGTGACCGACATCCTCGACGATCTCGACGTCGGTACGGTGGTCCCGTTCACCGCCGTCGGATCGCCGCCGAGCCCGGTCTCCGTCTCCAAGGTCCGGCTCATACCGTGAGGTCGAGGTTCTCCGCGTAGAACTCCACCGCTCGCTCATACCCTCCGACCTGCTTGGTCTCGGCGAGGATCCGCAAGAGGTCCTGTACGGCCTCGTGGTGCCTGCCCAGGTTGTGCAGTGCCATCGCGCGAAACGTGCGCAGCCCTCGATCGCCGGGGAACTCCGCCAGTCCCTTGTCGAAGGCCGCCAACGCCTCTTCGTAGCGGCCGCACACACGCAGGGTGCTGCCATAGCCGGTCCACGTGCCGAGCCGGTCGCCGGCGCCCATCTCCAGCACCTTCTCGTAGTACGGCAGCGCCTCGTGCTCGTTGCCGAGGGCGTCGTGGGTGTGGGCGATCTGCCGCAGCACCTCGGGGTCGCTCAGGTCCCGGGTCAGCAGATCGGTCAGTCGATCGCGAAGTTCCTCATCAGTCACGGAGATCAGTATGCCTTCGCCCGCACGCCCCGGGTCACCGCTCGCCGGTGGCCCGGGCTGGCATGCCCACCAAGCGTTTGGTTAGATCCGGTGATGGACCTCTGCGAGACAGCCGACCGATTGGAGATCGTCGACGTGCTGGGCCGTTACGCCCGCGCCGTCGACTCCGGGCGATGGGACCTCCTCGACGACGTCTTCACCCCCGACGCCGTCATCGACTACCGCTCCGCGGGCGGCATCCGCGGCACCCGCGCCGAGGTCACGGCGTGGCTGGCCGAGGTGCTGTCCGGGTGGCCCGGCCGGCTGCACCTGATCGGCTCCGTCACCATCACGTTCGACGGGCCCGGCCCCGAGGGACGGGACGAGGCCGCGGTGAGCGCCGCGTTCACCGACACCCTGGCCCCGTCACGCGAGATGGTGTCGGCGCGCACCGCCGGGCTGCTGCGGGGCGGCGGCTGGTACCACCACCGCGTGTGCCGCACCTCCGGCGGCTGGCGCAGCCGCGAGCTGGTCGAGGAGCAGTCATGGCGGACCATCACCGGCTGACAGGCCATGACGGATGATCGCCGTCAGGTGGACGCGCGAAAGGGTGGGCGGCGGAGGGCCATGGGGCCCGGAGCTGACGGTCATGTGCCCCCGGCGCGGGCGCGCAGGGTCGCCACACCGTCGCCTTCGTGCTCGTCCCAGTAGCCGGCGCGTCCGGTCATCGCCATGATCAGCGCCAGCGTGGGGCCGGTCACGCGCGCGCCGGAGCCGGTGGTGAAGGGGCCGTCGGTGGCGACGAGGCACAGGCCGCGGATTCGGCCCTTGGCGAGGACGACCATGTCGGAGCCCTGGTAGTAGTCGGCCAGGCGGGTGAGCATCTCGATCGGGTAGTCGCACCGGATGCCCAGAGGTCGCCGGATGTCCTCTTCGTGCACGACGGTCTCACCCAGCA
Organism: Nonomuraea sp. NPDC050691; assembly: GCF_040654455.1. Taxonomy (NCBI): domain Bacteria; kingdom Bacillati; phylum Actinomycetota; class Actinomycetes; order Streptosporangiales; family Streptosporangiaceae; genus Nonomuraea; species Nonomuraea sp. NPDC050691. Next base: position 57,494 of record NZ_JBFAIA010000006.1, on the reverse strand, counting down.
TCGCCATGACGGACAAGGGCGGCTTGGTCGCGCTGGTGATGACGCGGCGGAACCTGGTGAGCGTCTCGGCCGGGGTCGCGCCCAGCTGTTCGGCCAACCGCATGGCCTACGGGTTTCACGTGGATTTGGCGGTGCAGCACGTACAGGAGGCTGACCTGGCCCAGGCCCGCGCGGGCGACGATGCCGCTTCGCCCGCCTGGTGGGACCGCTACGCCCCGAGTTGCACGCCCACTGCTACCGCATGCTGGGTTCGAGTCACGACGCCGACGACGCCCTGCAGGACGCCCTGCTGCGGGCGTGGCGAGGGCTCGCGCGGTTCGAGGGCCGTGGCTCGTTGCGGTCGTGGCTCTACACCGTGGCCACCCGTACCTGCCTGGACCTGGCCGACTCCCGCGCCAAGCGGGCGTTGCCGGCCGACCTCGGCTCGTCCAGCGAACGAGCGGTGCTCGACGCCACCCCGCTGACCGACGTCGACTGGCTCGGCCCTTACCCCGACCGGGGCCTGACCGACGGCCGGGCCGTCCCTGAGGCGCGCTACGAGCAGCGTGAATCCGTCGAACTCGCCTTCGTCGCCGCCCCGCAGCACCTGCCGGGCAACCAGCGGGCCGCGCTGCTGCTGTTCGACGTTCTCGGCTTCTCCGCCGCCGAGATCGCCGCCATGATGAACACCTCGACCACGTCGGTGAACTCCGCCTTGGCACGGGCCCGCAGGCTCGTGACGGCGAAGATCCCCTCCCCGAGCCAGCACCAGGCGCTGCGGAAGATCGGCGACGCCAGGGTTCAGCAGGTCGTGGCCGCGTTCGCGGCGGCGCTGGAACGTGGCGACATCGACGTCCTGGTGCCGTTGCTGACCGAGGACGTCACCTGGTCCATGCCGCCTCTGCCGACGTGGTACCAGGGGTTGGCGGCCGTCACCGACCTCGCCGTGCAGGTCCCCATGACCAGATGCCCGAGCTGGCGCTCCCTTGTGACCAGCGCCAACGGCCAGCCCGCCGTGGCGTTCTACCTCGGTGACGACGCCGAGGGAGCGCACGCCGCGTGGTCGATCACCGTGTTCGCGTTCCGCGACGCGCGCATCTGCCAGATCGTCTCCTTCCTCGATCCCGAGCACTTCCCGCCCTTCGGGCTGCCCGCCTCACTGCCCTGACCGCGAGAGCCGCTGGGCCTTGCCGAGGACCGCGCACACCGCCCGCCGGCGCATGACGGTCCGGCGATCCCGGGCGTGCGAGCTCAGCGCGAGATCCACGTTCACTGCCGGCGCATCAGCAGGCGGCCCTGGCGGAACCGCTCCCCCACCTGAGGCTCGCGCAGCACCCGGCCGACTTCGACGAAATCGGCGGCGCGCGCCAGCGCGGCCAGTTCGTCGATCGGCCACCGATATGCCGGCGTCACCTTGTGGTCGAAGGGCGTCACCGGCTCATCCTCGGACTCGAAGAAGCCGAGCAGGAGATGGCCGCCCGGGGCCAGGACCCGGCGGAACTCCCTGAAGTACGCCGGCAGCTCCCGCGGGGGCACATGGATGACGGAGTACCAGGACACGATGCCCCGCAGCCCTCCATCGGCCAGGTCCAGGGCGTCCATCGAACCGACCTCGAAGCGCAGCTCCGGATACGCCTCACGGGCGAGGTCGATCATCACCGGCGACAGGTCGAGGCCGAAGATGTCCAGTCCCCGCCTCCGCAGGTACGCCGTCACGTATCCGGGGCCGCATCCCAGCTCGGCGACCGGCCCACCACCGTCGGTCCGCACGACCTCGGCGAACACATCCAGCGCCGCGCGGTCCAGCGGCTGGTCCTCGAGCGCGCCCCGGAAGAGGTCGGCGTAGAGGGCGGCGACGGCGTCGTAGGCGTTCGCTGTGGCGGTGAGATGGGAGGGGCGTTCGATCATGACGGGCCACCCTACCCGAATCGCCCCAAGATCCATGAAGGGTCCGAAGAGCGCCTCTCACACTCGCCGGCGATATCGACCTCCAGCTCCGAGACCTTTCTCCACCGCCCCTCTGCTGGTCAAGACGCACAGCACGCGTCAGGGTGAGACCGGCGACGGCATCCACGATGCGCATCGATGACGTCGGTGGGCGATCGCCCACCCGCGACGTTTCTCCTTCACGACACGCGACGGTGCCGAAGCACACGGCCTCTTCCACGCGCCGACGACGAAGGTCGCCGCTCGCCCGGCCCTCGTTGTTCGCGTACCCCCGGCCCCACGGCGAACTGGCCCATGAGGCTTGACAAGGGTCCGGGGGCCGGAGGCCTCCGGCCAGGGGGTGTGGGGGAGCTCGGCTCCCCCACTGTCACAGCCCGAGCCCCATCGCGCGAAGCGCGCTCCTGGGAGGACCTTGCTTTCGAAGCCCCGAACTCCTGTTGCGCGTCCGTTCTCACATCGCGTTTGTTGCGGCTGTGTTTCGAGCGTTACCCATGTGTGCGCCTTGTTACAGGCGTGCGACACACGTAACCGGAGCACGGCCACGGACCGTCAGAGTGCGTAACCCGCGCTTCCTACGCTCGGCGACCAGAAAGACAGAGCGTAGGAGGAGATGATGGCGCGGTGGCTCGCCGAATGGCACCCCGATGACGAGACCTTCTGGGAGAGCACGGGCAAGAGGGTCGCACGACGCAACCTCATCTTCTCGATCTTCGCGGAGCACCTGGGTTTCACCGTCTGGACAGTCTGGAGCATCGTGGCGACCAGGATGGGCGCCTACGAGTTCTCCACCGACCAGCTCTTCTGGCTCGTCGCGCTGCCCAACCTGATCGGGTCGGCGCTGCGCGTGCCGTACACGTTCGGCCCGGCGCGGTTCGGCGGGCGTACCTTCACCACCTTCAGCGCGCTCATGCTGCTGATCCCGGCCGTGCTCCTCGGAGTGGCGGTGAACGATCCGGGCACGCCGTACTGGCTGTTCCTGGTGATCGCGGCGCTGGCCGGGGTCGGCGGCGGCAACTTCGCCTCCAGCATGGCCAACATCACCTACTTCTACCCCCGCTCCAGGCAGGGCGTCGCCCTCGGGCTCAACGCGGCCGGCGGCAACATCGGCGTCAGCTCCGTGCAGCTCGTCATGCCGCTGGTGATCGGCGGGCTCGGGCTGGCCGCCGCCGGCTGGTTCTGGGTGCCGTTCATCCTGGTGGCCGCGGGTTGCGCCTGGTTCTTCATGGACAACCTGGCCAGCGCCAAGGCCAGCCCGCGCGAGCAGCTCGCGGTGGCCGGGCGGGCGCAGACCTGGGTGATGTCGTTCCTCTACATCGGCACGTTCGGCTCGTTCATCGGCTACTCGACGGCGTTCCCGCTGCTGGCCAAGAGCCTGTTCCCGGACTCGCCGTGGGCGGCGGTGGCCTTCGCCGGTCCGCTGGTCGGCTCCCTCATCCGGCCCGTGGGCGGCTGGCTGGCCGACCGGCTCGGCGGCGCCCCGGTCACGCTGTGGAACTTCGCCGCCATGGGCGTCGGTGTCGCGCTGGTCTGGCTCGCGGTCGACGGGGGCGCGTTCTGGGGGTTCTTCCTGGCCTTCCAGGTGCTGTTCGTCACCGCCGGCATCGGCAACGGCTCCACGTACCGGATGATCCCCGCGATCTTCCAGGCGAAGGCGGTCGCCGAGCGCGGCGAGAGCGAGGAGGCGCTCCTGTACGGCAAGCGGCAGGCCGCGGCGGCGATCGGCATCATCTCCGCGGTCGGCGCGCTCGGCGGGTTCCTCATCAACCGGGCCTTCGGCATGTCGTTCGCGCAGACCGGCAGCCCCGCGACCGCGCTGGCCGCCTTCGGCGCCTTCTACGTGGCCTGCTTCGTCCTGACCTGGTGGTGCTACACGCGGACCGTCGGCGTCTCGCGGGTGGCCAGCCTCGCCCACGCGCGGGTCTGAGACATGACAGAGCTTCCCGTGCTGAGCCACTGCCCGTACTGCGCCCTGCAGTGCGGCATGGCCATCACCGCCGAGGCGGTGATCAGCCCCCGGACCGACATCCCGGCCAACGCCGGGGGCGCCCTCTGTCAGAAGGGGTGGACCGCGGCCGAGCTGCTGACCGGCGGCGAGCGCCTGACCACCCCGCTCCTGCACGGCAGGCCCGTCTCGTGGGAGACCGCGCTCGACCACGTGGCCGGCCGGCTGTCCGAGATCCGCGCCGAGCACGGCCCCGACGGTGTGGCCGTGTTCGGCGGCGGCGGGCTGACCAACGAGAAGGCCTACCAGCTCGGCAAGTTCGCCCGGGTGGTGCTCGGCACCAGCCAGATCGACTACAACGGCCGCTTCTGCATGTCGTCGGCCGCGGCCGCGTCGTCGCGGGCGTTCGGGATGGACCGCGGGATGCCGTTCCCGATCACGGACCTCGCCGAGGCGGACGTCGTGCTGCTGGCCGGCGGGAACGTGGCGGAGACGATGCCGCCGTTCGTGCGGCACCTGAACGGCCCGCGGCTCATCGTCGTGGACCCGCGGCGCACCGCGACCGCCAAGCTCGCCTGGCTGCACCTGCAGCCCACCCCGGGCACCGACCTGGCGCTGGCGCTGGGGCTGCTGCACCTGGCGATCGCCGACGGGCTCGTGGACGAGGAGTACGTCGCCGCCCGCACCTCCGGCTTCGACGCGGTGCGCACCTCGCTCGCCTCGTGGTGGCCGGAGCGGGTCGAGCGGATCACCGGCGTGCCGGTGCCCCGCATGCGGCAGGCGGTCCGCGCGCTGGCCTCGGCCGGGCGCGGGATCGTGCTCACCGGACGCGGAGCCGAGCAGCATGCCAAGGGCACCGACACGGTCACCGCGTTCATCAACCTGGCGCTCGCGCTCGGCCTGCCCGGCCGGGCCGGCTCCGGGTACGGCTGCCTGACCGGGCAGGGCAACGGCCAGGGCGGCCGGGAGCACGGCCAGAAGGCCGACCAGCTCCCCGGCTACCGCAAGATCGACGATCCGGCGGCCCGCGAGCACGTCGCCCGGGTGTGGGGAGTGTCCCCCGAGGAGCTGCCCGGCCCGGGCCGTTCGGCCTACGAGCTGCTGGACGCGCTCGGCACGCCGGAGGGGCCGCGGGCGCTGCTGCTGTTCGGCTCCAACCCGGTGGTGTCGGCGCCCCGCTCGGGGCACGTCACGGACCGGCTGCGCGCCCTCGACCTGCTGGTGGTGGCCGACGTGGTGCTGTCGGAGACCGCCGCCATGGCCGACGTCGTCTTCCCCGTCACCCAGTGGGCGGAGGAGACGGGCACGATGACGAACCTGGAGGGCAGGGTGCTGCTGCGCCGCCAGGCGGTCCGGCCGCCCGACGGCGTCCGCGGCGACCTGGAGCTGCTGCAGGGCCTGGCCAAGCGGTTCGGCCACACGTTCTCCGCCGACCCGCGCGAGGTGTTCGACGAGCTGCGCCGGGCCAGCGCGGGCGGGCTCGCGGACTACGCGGGCATCACGTACGAGCGGATCGAGGAGGAGAAGGGCGTCTTCTGGCCCTGCCCCTCCCCCGAGCACCCCGGCACGCCGCGGCCGTTCCTCGACCGGTTCGCCACCCCGGACGGCCGGGCCCGGTTCGTGGCGGTCGAGCACCGCCCGGCCGCCGAGGAGATCGACGAGGACTACCCCCTCTACCTCACGACCGGCCGGGTGCTCGCCCACTACCAGAGCGGCGCGCAGACCCGCCGCATCGCCCCGCTGGCCGAGGCGGTGCCCGAGCCGTTCGTGGAGCTCCACCCGGACCTCGCCGGCGAGCTGGAGATCGGCGCCGGCGACATGGTGCGGGTCACCAGCAGGCGGGGCGAGAGCCGGGGGGTGGCCAGAGTCAGCGACGCGATCAGGCGCGACACGGTGTTCATGCCGTTCCACTGGGAGGGCGCCAACCGCCTGACCAACCCCGCGCTCGATCCCGTCTCCCGTATGCCGGAGTTCAAGGTGTGCGCCGTCAGAGTGGAGAGGGTCGCATGAGACTCGTCGTCGTAGGCAACGGCATGGCCGGCTCGCGCCTGGTCAGCGAGGTGCGGGCGCGTGACCCGCACATCACGGTCACGGTGCTCGGCGCCGAGACGTGCCGGCCGTACAACAGGGTGCTGCTGTCGAACGTGCTCGCCGGGACCACCCGGCCCGACCAGGTGCGGCTGGTGGACTCGTCGTGGTACGCCGCGCACCATGTGGAGGCGGTGTTCGGCAGCGCCGCCACGTGCGTGGACCGGGACTCCCGCATGGTGGTCACCGAGGACGGGCGGCGGGTGCCGTACGACGTGCTGGTCCTGGCCACCGGCAGCGAGGCGATCGTGCCGCCCATCCCCGGCGTGGAGCGGGCGATCCCGTTCCGCACGCTGGACGACTGCGAGCGCATCCTCGACGCCGCCGGACGCAGCCGGCGGGCCGTGGTCGTCGGCGGCGGGCTGCTCGGCATCGAGGCCGCCCGCGGCCTGGCCGGGCGGGGCCTGCCCGTGACGCTGCTGCACCTGGCCGGCCACCTGATGGAGCGCCAGCTCGACGTGGAGGCCGGGCAGGTGCTCGGCGAGACGCTGGCCGGGCTGGGCGTGGACATCCGCACCGGCGTCACCGCCCAGGAGGTGCGCGAGGACGGCGTGGTCCTGGCGGGCGGCGAGCTGGTCGAGGGCGACCTCGTGATCCTGGCCTGCGGCGTCCGCCCGCTCACCGGCCTGGCCGCCGACGCCGGCCTGGAGGTGCGGCGCGGCGTCGTCGTGGACGACGAGATGCGCACCGACGACCCGTCGATCTTCGCGATCGGCGAGTGCGCCGAGCACGACGGCAACGTGTACGGCCTGGTGGCGCCCGCCTGGGAGCAGGCCACGGTGGCGGCCGACGTCATCACCGGCGGCAAGGCGCTCTACCGGGGCTCGCGGCTGGTGACCCGGCTGAAGGCCAAGAGCGTGGAGCTGGCCGCGATGGGCGAGACGCAGCTCACCGAGGAGCACGCCGAGGTGGTGCGTTTCAGCCACCGGGCCCGCGGCACCTACCGCAAGCTCGTCATCCGCGACGGCCGGCTCGTCGGCGCGATCCTGCTGGGCGAGAGCGACGCGGTGGGCACGCTGACGCAGCTGTTCGACCGGGGCGGCACGCTGCCGGGCGACCGGGCGGGGCTGCTGTTCCCGGGCCTGTCGTCGGCGGCGCACGTGGCCGACAGCCCGACCCTGATGCCGGACGCGGCCAGGGTGTGCCAGTGCAACAACGTGACCAAGGGCCAGATCCGGGCGTGCTGGGAGGCCGGCGCGCGGGACGTGGCCGGGATAGCTGCGGCGACCAGGGCCACGACCGGCTGCGGCACCTGCCGCGACGCGGTCGAGGGCATCGTCGGCTGGCTGTGTGAGCAGGAAGGAGTTTCGGCATGAGCCGAGTCGTCGTCGCGGGGTACGGGCCCACCGCCCACCGGTTCGTGGAGGCGCTGCGCGAGCGGGGCTTCGCCGGCCGTATCACGGTGATCGGCGAGGAGCCCCGACCGGCCTACGACCGGGTGGCGCTGACCTCGTACCTGACCGGCACGAGCCTCGAGGACCTCACCTACGAGGTGCCCGAGGGCGTCGAGACCCTCCTCGGGACCCGCGTCACCGGCATCGACCGGGAGGCGCGGGTGGTCACCACGGCCGAGGGCGCCACCGTGCCGTACGACGTGCTCGTCCTGGCCACCGGGTCGGCGCCGTTCGTGCCCCCGGTGCCCGGCGCGGAGCACGCCCACGTCTACCGCACGATCGACGACCTCGACGCGATCCGCGCGGCGTCGGACGGCGCGGCGGAGGGCGTGGTCGTCGGCGGCGGCCTGCTCGGCCTGGAGGCGGCCGACGCGCTGCGCGGCCTCGGCCTGCGCACGCACATCGTGGAGATGAGCCCGTGGCTCATGCCGCGCCAGGTGGACGAGGGCGGCGGCGCGGTGCTGAAGGGCCACATCGAGGACCTCGGGCTGAGCGTCCACGCCGGCGCGGGCGTCCAGGAGATCGTCACCGCCGACGGGCGGGTCACCGGGCTGCGCAAGCCCGACGGCACCCTGCTCGACGCGCAGATCGTCGTCTTCTCGGCCGGGATCAGGCCACGCGACGAGCTGGCCCGGGCCGCCGGGATCGACGTGGGCGAGCGCGGCGGCGTCGTCGTGGACGCGGGCATGCGCACCTCCGACCCGGCCGTCTACGCGATCGGCGAGTGCGCGCTGGCCGGCGGCCAGGTCTACGGCCTGGTCGGGCCGTGCAACACGATGGCCGAGGTGGCCGCCGACCGGATCCTCGGCGGGACGGCCGTCTTCGAGGGCGCCGACCTGTCGACCAAGCTCAAGCTGCTCGGCGTCGAGGTCGCCCAGTTCGGCGCGATGAGCGGGGCGCTCGACGTCACCTACATGGACCCGGTGGGCGGCGTCTACAAGCGGCTGTTCATCAGCGACGACGCCAGCACGCTGCTCGGCGGCATCTGCGTGGGCGACGCCTCGCCGTACGCGACGCTGCGGCCGTTCGTCGGCAAGCCGCTGCCGGCCGCGCCGGCCGACCTGCTGTTCACCGGGACGGGGGCGGCCAACCTGGACCTGCCCGACGACGCGCAGGTCTGCTCCTGCAACAACGTGAGCGCGGGCGCGGTCCGCACGGCCATCGCCGACAAGGGCGTGACCGACGTCCCCGGGATCAAGGCGTGCACCCGGGCCGGTGCCACGTGCGGGAGCTGCGTGCCGATGCTCAAGCAGCTCCTGGAGAAGTCGGGCGTCGAGATCAGCAAGGCGCTGTGCGAGCACTTCACCTACTCGCGGGCCGAGCTGTTCGACATCATCCGCGTGCGCGGCGTCACGACGTTCTCCGAGCTGATCGCCAACCACGGGACGGGGCGCGGCTGCGACATCTGCAAGCCCACGGTGGCCTCGATCCTGGCTTCGCTGCACAACGGGCACGTGCTGGAGGGCGAGCGGGCGGCGCTGCAGGACACCAACGACGCTTATCTGGCCAACATCCAGAAGAACGGCACCTACTCGGTCGTCCCGCGCATCCCGGGCGGCGAGATCACGCCGGACAAGCTCATCGTGATCGGCGAGGTGGCCCGCGACTTCGGCCTCTACACCAAGATCACCGGAGGTCAGCGGATCGACCTGTTCGGCGCCCGCGTCGAACAGCTCCCGGAGATCTGGAAGCGGCTCGTGGACGCCGGGTTCGAGTCGGGGCACGCGTACGGCAAGGCGCTGCGCACGGTCAAGTCGTGCGTCGGCTCCACCTGGTGCCGCTACGGCGTGCAGGACTCGGTGGGCCTGGCCATCGCTCTCGAACTGCGCTACCGCGGCTTGCGGGCCCCGCACAAGCTGAAGTCGGCGGTGTCGGGCTGCGCCCGCGAGTGCGCCGAGGCCCGCTCGAAGGACTTCGGCATCATCGCGACCGAGCAGGGCTGGAACCTGTACGTCGGCGGCAACGGCGGTTTCAAGCCCCGCCACGCCGACCTGTTCGCCTCCGACCTGTCCACGGACGAGCTGATCAGGACCATCGACCGGTTCCTCATGTACTACATCCGCACGGCCGACCGGCTCCAGCGCACCGCCGCCTGGGTCGAGTCCATCGAGGGCGGCCTCGACCACGTCCGCGACGTGATCGTGAACGACTCGCTGGGGCTGTGCGCCGAGCTGGACGCCCAGATGGCGCACCACGTGACCACGTACGAGGACGAGTGGCGCGCCACCATCGAGGACCCGGAGAAGCTGAGCCGTTTCGTCAGCTTCGTCAACGCCCCCGGGGTCCCCGACCCCTCGATCGTCTTCGAACGCGAACGTGACCAGATCAAGCCGATGGTGGTGACCCCGTGACTGTTCCCATGACCGTTCCCACGACCGCACCCGTGAGCTGGACGACCGTGTGCGACTACCACGTCCTGCTGCCGGAGCGCGGCGTGTGCGCCCTGGTGGACGGCGAGCAGGTGGCCGTCTTCCGCACCTTCGACGGCGCCGTGTACGCGATCGGCAACCTCGACCCGTTCAGCGGCGCCTACGTGCTCTCCCGGGGCATCGTCGGCACCCGGGGCGGCGAGCCGACCGTGGCCTCGCCGCTGCACAAGCAGGTGTTCTCGCTGGTCACCGGCGCCTGCCTGGACGAAGCGGGGGCCGCGGTGCCGACCTATCCGGCGCGGGTGGTGGACGGCCGGGTGGAGGTGGCCGCGCGGGCCGCCCTGCCGGAGCAGAGCGGCCCGATGGGCTCAGGGCGCCGTCTCGTTGACGCACCGTAGGACGGGGTGGCCGGTCAGGGCGCGAGGGTCCAGCTCCTGGCCGGTCGCCACGGCGAACGTCGCCGACTCCCCCGGCAACAGGGTGACGAGCATGTCGTCCACCGAGGCGTCGGGGTCGAGCCGGTCGGGGAACAGCGCCAGGTCGCGCAGCACGGTCCGGGCGGTGACGGTGACCCGGTAGCCGCCCGGGACCGGTTCGGCGCGCGCCTCGTAGGCCGCCGGGGGAAAGTCCACGGCGGTGTCCTCGGCGTAGAAGCCCACGGCCCGGCTCTCGCCCAGCCGGGCGACCAGCAGCTCGCGCCGCGGGTCGCCGGGGACGCCCACGGCCGGGGGCAGCGGGATCCGGGCCGCCGACCGGGGCGGCGCGTCCACCGGGACGGCCTCCTTGGCCAGCGGCTCGCCGCCGAGCCCGTGCCGGACGAGGAGCAGCTCGCCCCGCCACGGCCGGTCGGTGTCGTTGACGACGGCGACCTCGCCGTCCAGCACGGCGAGCAGCCGGTCGGCGTAGACGCGGCGCAGCGCGTACCACAGCGGCTTGCGCCGGCCGTCGCCGTCCACGGCCGACCAGGAGGTGACCGGCCAGCAGTCGTTGAGCTGCCAGAGGATCGTGCCTGAGCAGTGGGGCGCGAGCGCGCGGAACCGCTCGATGCCGTAGGTGACGGCGCGGGCCTGGTTGAGCTGGGTCAGCCAGTGCCAGGCGTCGAACGTCGCGGGCGGCGGCAGGTGGTCGCCGAGGCCGCGCAGCAGCTTGCCGTTGCCGTCGTCGGCCTTCTGGTGGTGCAGCACGAGCGGCGCGTCGTGGGCCAGCTCGCCGGCGATGGCGCGGCGCATGGTCGCGTACGCCGCCGGGCCCTGGAAGCCGAACTCGGCGACGAAGCGCGGCGTGTAGGCGGCGTAGCGGGTGTAGTCCTCGCGGTTCCACACGTCCCAGATGTGCACGGTGCCGGTCGCGGGGTCGTTGGGCGGCAGCTCGGGCGAGCCGGAGTACGGGCTGCCCGGCCAGTACGGCCGCGTGGGGTCGAGCTCGGCGACGACCGACGGCAGCAGGTCGTGGTAGTAGCCGGCGCCCCAGGTGCGGCCCTCCAGGCGCTCGGGCCAGCCCCAGTCGGCGTGCCCCTCCAGGTTCTCGTTGTTGCCGCACCACAGCACAAGGCTGGGGTGGGGGGCCAGGCGGGTGACGTTCTCGCGGGCCTCGGCCTCCACCTCCGCGCGGAACGGCTCCTCCTCGGGGTACGCGGAGCAGGCGAACGGGAAGTCCTGCCAGACCATGAGGCCCAGCTCGTCGGCCAGGTCGTAGAAGTCCTCGCTCTCGTACAGGCCGCCGCCCCACACGCGCAGCAGGTTGACGCCCGCCCCGGTGGCCTGCGCGAACCGCCCGGCGAGGCGGTCGCGGGTGACGCGGGCCGGGAAGCAGTCGTCGGGGATCCAGTTGACGCCGCGCACGAACACCGGCACGCCGTTGACGGACAGGCGGAACGCCTCGGGCTCCAGCTCGACGGTCCGGAAGCCGATCTTCCGCCGCCACTCCCCCGCGGCCCGGCCGTTCGCGTCCCCGAGCCGGACGGTCAGGTCGTGGCGGTGCTGCCCGCCGTACCCGCGGGGCCACCACAGCGCCGGCTCGTCCACCGTCAGGCGCGCGACCGCGCGGCGGCGCCCCGCGGGGACCGGCACCTCGACGCTCGTCCCGGCCACCTCGGCCGTCACCACCAGCGGCTCCTCCGAGGACCGCTCGACCCGGACGTGCACCTCCACCTCGCCGCGCCCGTCGGTGACGCGAACCACCGGGCGGACCTCGGCCAGGCGGGCGACGCTCCAGCTCTCCAGCCCGACGGGCCGCCAGATGCCGGCCGTGACGAGGGCGGGGCCCCAGTCCCAGCCGAAGTTGCACGCCGCCTTGCGCACGAACGCGTACGGTGCCGCGTACGCGCCGGGCCGGTCGCCGAGGGCCGTCCGCCACGCCTCGGCGTAGGCGGGGGCCGGGTCGAAGCGGACCTGCAGCGTGTTGGCGCCCTCGCGCAGCAGGTGGCGCACCGGGAAGCGGTACGACCGGTGCTGGTTGGCGCTCTGCCCGAGGCGGACGCCGTTGAGCGTGACCGTGGCGACGGTGTCCAGGCCCTCGCACACGAGGTCGGTGCGGTCGTGCCCGTCGGGGGTCCAGGTGAAGGCGGTGGCGTAGGTCCAGGCGGTGTCGCCGATCCAGCCGAGCCGGTTCTCGTTGTCGTCGAGGTAGGGGTCGTCGATGAGGCCCGCGGCGAGCAGGTCGGTGTGGACGCAGCCGGGCACGGTGGCGGGCACGGTGGCGGGCACGGTCCCCGCGTCCAGGACCTCGGAGGGGACGTCGGTGCCGCCGGGTCGCAGGGTCCAGCCGTCGGACAGCGGGTGGTACACGGTCAAGAAACGTCTCCTTGGCAGTCGCTGAGCCGGGCGCAGGCCACGAAGTGCCCCGGCGTGGCCTCCGCCAGGCCGCCGGTGGCGCCCATGTCGTGGTGTTTGTCGTGGTAGAGGCAGGATCGCACCTCGGGCGCCTCCTCCCAGGGGGCGTGCAGCCGGGGCACGGCCGCCAGCAGCCGGCGGGTGTAGGGGTGGAGCGGGTCGCCGAACACCTGCTCGGTGGGGCCCCGCTCCACGACCGCGCCGCGCCAGAGCACGACGGTCCGCTCGGCGAGGTAGGCGCCGAGCGCGAGGTCGTGCGTGACGTACAGCACGGCGAGGCCGCGGGCCTTGAGGTCGGCCAGCAGGTTCAGCACGTCGACGCGGGTGGAGGCGTCGAGCATGCTGGTGATCTCGTCGGCGACGAGCAGCTTGAGGTCCAGCAGCAGCGCGCGGGCGATGAGCATGCGCTGGAGCTGGCCGCCGCTGAGCTGGTGGGGGTACTTGCCGAGGACCTCCCCGGGGTTGAGGCGGACGTCGCACACGGCCGCGCGGACCCGTTCGGCCCACTCGTCCTCGGGCACGGCCGGATGGTACGTCTCCTTGATCAGCCGGAACACCCGGTCGGCCTTGAAGATCGGGTTGTAGCAGCTGAACGGGTCCTGGAAGACGCCTTGGACGGAACGGTAGTAGGCGCGGCCGGGGCGCACGGGCGTCCCGGCGACGGTGATGGAGCCGCCCGTGACGGGGGTGAGGCCGAGGATCATGCGGCCGATCGTGGACTTGCCGCTGCCGCTCTCGCCGATGAGCGAGACCACCTCGCCGGCCCGGACGTCGAAGCTGACGCGGTCGACGGCGGTCACCGCCTTCCCGCCGAGGGCGCCGGTCCGGTACGTCTTGGTGACGTTGTCGAGGGTGAGCATCAGGCCTTCCAGCAGGCGACGTGGTGACCGGGGGCGACCTCGGCGACGGGCGGCTGCTCGGCGCAGCCGTCGTCGGCGAGGGGGCAGCGTCCGCGGAAGCGGCAGCCGGGCGGCGGGTCGAGCAGGGAGGGCGGGCTGCCGGCGATGCCGGTCAGCCGCCTGCCCGTGTGCCGGGCGCCGACCTCGGGCAGCGCGTTGACGAGCATCCGGGTGTACGGGTGGCGCGGCTGCTCGGTCATCACCTTGGCGGGCGCCTTCTCGGCGAGCCGGCCCGCGTACATCACCATGATCGTGTCGGCGATGCGGGAGGTGAGCGCGAGGTCGTGGGTGATGAAGACCATGCTCCTGACGTGGCCGGCGTCGCGGAAACCGAGCAGCGCCCGCGCGACCGCCTTCTGGGTGGACACGTCGAGCGCGGAGGTGATCTCGTCGGCGATCAGCAGCGACGGGTCGAGCAGGGTCGAGATCACCATGACCACGCGCTGCTTCATGCCGCCGGACAGCTCGATCGGGTAGCGGTCGAGCACCTCGCGCGGCAGCCCGACCTGGTCGAGGCGCGACCCCAGCTTCGCGCGGTCGAGGGTCTCGCCGCGCGAGCGCAGCAGCTCGCCCACCATGCGGCCGATCTTCCGGGTCGGGTTCAGGGCGCTCATCGAGTACTGCGGGACGAGCGCCACCTCGCGGAAGCGGAAGGCGTTCATGGCCCGGTCGTCGGCGATGGGCAGCTCCCGGCCGTCCAGCTCGACCGTGCCGCCGGCGTGGCGCATGCGGCCGTCCAGCCGGATGAGGCTCTTGCCGAGCGTCGTCTTGCCGCACCCGGACTCGCCGGCCAGGCCGAGGATCTCGCCGTCGGCCACGGCGAACGACACCCCGTCGAGCGCCCGCACCTCGCCGCGCAGCGTCCGGTAGAAGACCCGCAGGTCGGTGACCGTCAGGCTCATGTCGTCCTCAGCTTCGGGTTGAAGACCTCGTCGAGGCCGACGTTGGCCACGTACAGGGCGCCGACGACGGCGGTGATCGCCGCGCCGGGCGGCACGAACCACCACCACAGGCCGAGCTGCAGCGCGCTCCACTGGGTGGCGTTCTGCAGCATCAGCCCGAGCGAGACGCCCTCCGTGGGGCCGAGGCCAATGAAGTCGAGCGAGGAGGCGATGAGGATGGAGCCGCCGAACAGCAGGATGAACGTCATGAACAGGTAGGAGCTCATGTTCGGCGCGATCTCCCGGGCGATGATCCGGCCGGTGCCGAGGCCGCTGAGCCGGGCCAGGTCCACGAAGTCGCGGGTGCGCAGCGAGAACGTCTGCGCCCGGATCGCGCGGGCCGCCCACGGCCAGGAGGTGAGCCCGATGAACAGGCCCTGCACGGCGACGCTGCGGATGCCGAGGTAGGCGTTGACGATGAGCAGCACCGCCAGGGTCGGGATGACGAGGATGACGTTGGTGAGCATGGTGAGCGCCTCGTCCAGCAGCCCGCCCCGGTAGCCGGCGGCGAAGCCGACCACCATCGCGATCACCGCGGCGACGCCGCCGCCGAGCGCGCCGACGGCGAACGTGGTGCGCAGGCCGTGGACGAACTGGGTGAAGACGTCCTGGCCGAAGGTCGTGGTGCCGAACCAGTGCTCCGCCGACGGCGCCAGCATGGGCGCGGCGACGTACTCGTTGGGCGGGGCCGATCCGAGCAGCAGCGGCCCGAGCAGGCCGGTCAGCAGCAGGACGAGCACGACGGCGAAGCCGGTGACCAGCTTGCCGTTGCGCACGGCGAAGTGGAGGGCCTCGCGCCGCACGGCGCGCGGCTCGGGCCTGGTCTCGGTGAGGGCAGCCGTCATGCCGGCACCCCCGCCATCCCGGCCCGGGTACGGGGATCGACGACGACGTACACGAGGTCGATGACGAAGTTGGCCACGAGCACCCCGATCACGATGAACATGAACGTGCCCTGCAGGAGGAAGAAGTCGTGGTTCTGGATGGCCTTGAGGATGAGGCTGCCCAGGCCGGGATAGGAGAAGACGATCTCGGTGACGAGGGCGCCGGCCACGAGCACGCCGAGCTGCAGGGCCAGCCCGGTGATCTGGGGCAGGACGGCGTTGCGGAAGGCGTAGCGGCGGATCAGCCGGGCGGGGGCGCCGAGCGCGGCCAGGTAGGACGCGTAGTCGGACTCCAGCTCGTAGATGATCATGTTGCGCATGCCGATGGCCCAGCCGCCGAGCGCGACCAGGAACAGCGACAGGAACGGCAGCACCCAGTGGTGCAGCAGGTCGAGCAGGAAGCCGGTGGTGAAGGAGGGCTGGAGGGAGAAGCTGTAGCCGCCGGCCACGGGGAACCAGCCGGCGACGACGCCGAGCCCCCAGGCGAGGATCACGGCCAGCCACATGTACGGCGTGGCGGTCAGGACGTACCCGAGGGGCAGCACGGTGTTGTCGAGCAGCCGGCGCCGCGCCGCGAAGGCGCCGAGCCGGTTGCCCGCGACCCAGCTCAGCAGCACGGCCGGCACCATGAGCCCGAGCGTGTACGGCACGGCGCGCAGGATGACCGTGCTGACCGGGGTGGGGAACAGCCAGATGCTGATGCCGAAGTCGCCCCGCAGCAGCGTGCCCCAGAAGCTCGCGTACTGCTGCCACAGCGGCCGGTCGAAGCCGAACAGGTTCGTGTAGTAGGCCCGCATGGCCTCGGCGGCGGCGGGCTGGGAGACGCCGGCCCGGGCCACCATGCCGGCCACGGGGTCGCCCGGCATGAAGCGCGGGATCATCCAGTTGACGGTGACGGCGACCACGAAGGTCAGCGCGTAGACGAGCAGTTTCCTGCCGAAGTAACGACGCACGTGGGGGCTCCAGGAGGGCTCCTCCTCCCGCGCGGGCGGGAGGAGGAGTGTGATCGTCGGGAGGCGGCTAGGAGGCGGCGGGCTGGATCTGGGTGAGGGTCTCGAAGCCGCCGAGCTCCATCCAGTTGCGCCACATGACGGGCGCCGACTTGGGGGCGCCCGGCTTGGCCGACGGCCAGTTCTTCCACACGCTGACGCTGGACTGGGCCCACAGGCCGTTGTACCAGAGCGGGATGATCGGCAGCTCCTCCAGGTGGATCTTCTGGAGCTGGGAGGTGATCGCCTTCATGCCCGCCGGGTCGTCGGTCTTGACCTGGTCGAGCTGCTGGACGAGCTGCCAGGCCCGCTTGTTCTCGTACCGGCCGAAGTTGACGGTGTTCTGCGTCTTCCGGATGGGGAGCTGGAAGATGTAGTCGTAGTAGGTCCACGGCGTGTTGGACAGTTGCCGCTCGTTGTTGAGCAGCAGGTCGAAGTCGCCCTTGCCGCGCTTCTCCACCAGGGCGTTGAAGTCGGGGAAGTCGGGGGTGACGTCGATGCCGGCGGCCTTGGCGCCGGCCGCGATGGTGCGGGCGGCCTCCATCCAGTCGGTCCAGCCGGTGGGCACGATGAGCGTCAGCTTGATCTTGGAGCCGTCCTTGTTCTCCACCAGCCCGTCGCCGTCGCGGTCCTTGTAGCCGGCGTCGGCCAGCGCCTTCTTGGCCTTGGCCGGGTCGAAGCCGAAGCCGCTCCGGCTCACCACCGCCTGGTCCACGAACTGCTCCCACTGCGGCAACAGCCCGGTCGGGCCGGCGGCCTTGACCAGGTTGCCGTACACACCCTCGACGATCTTCTTGGTGTCGACGGAGGAGGCCAGCGCCTTGCGGAAGGCCGGGTCGTCCATGGGCTTCCTGCGGGTGTTGGGCACCAGCCAGGCGGTGTTGGCCGACAGCATGTACGGCGGCTGGTCGTAGTAGGACACGATGCCGAAGTTGCCCTTGACCAGGTTGGCCACGCCGGGCAGGAAGTTGTTGCTCAGGTCGAGGCCCTTCTGCAGCAGCATGCCCATGGCCACCTCGTTGCTGGGGGTGGCCACGTCCACGATGTAGCGGGCCTTCGGCTCGACGCCGAGCGCGCTCTTGCCCCACCAGTCGTCACGCCGCTTCCACACGACGCGGTCCTGGTCGTGGCTCTGGTAGGCGTAGGCGCCCGTTCCCACGGGCTTGTCGTTCACGCCGTTGAGCACGTCCTCCTCCGACCGGCCGGACCACAGGTGCTCGGGCACGATGGAGCGGCTGTAGAGGTTGAAGTCCCATTCCTGGTAGTTGGCGGTGGAGAAGGTGAAGCGCACGGTGCGCTCGTCCACGGCGTCGGCGCTCTTCAGCCAGTCCCACAGGTTGTGGTACGGGCTCGTCGCCATCTTGCCGAGCCCGTAGGAGAAGGCGACGTCCTTGGCCGTCAGCGGTTTCCCGTCGGACCACTTCACACCGGCGCGGATCTTGGCCTCGTACACGGTGGGACTGGTCCAGGAGCCGCTCTCGGCCAGCCACGGGACGAGCTTTGCGGCGTTCGGGTCGTAGTGGAACAGGGTCTCGTAGACCAGGCCCTTCGTGCCGGTCGCGGAGTCCCACTCGCGGATGGGGTTGAAGTTGGCGGGCGGCCCCCACTGGGTGCCGGTGGTGTAGAGGGTCTCGTTGCGGGGCAGCGCGCCGGGGTTCGCCGCGGTCGGCCCCTGGGAGCCGGGTGGAGCCGCCGTCGGTCCCACGACGGGGCCTCCGCCGGAGCACGCGGCGGCGGCCAGGGCCGTCGCCGCCAGGAGCGGAACGAGGATCGGCGTCCGCTTGCGCATCTGTCTCTCCTTCCCCCGCCGCGGCGGAGGCTCGGCCGTCTGTCTCAGCCCCGAGGTGCCACTCGATCGGTGAGAGCGCTCCCACTGAACCGGTGAAGTAACGCGAACGTAAAGTGGCCCTGCCGCCGCGTCAAGACCCCTTCTGATCCTGCCGTTTCCGGTGGCACGCCCTGCCCGTGCCAACCGGGCGGCGCGGTAGTAAGGTTCGGGTGCACGGGTGGCTAACCGGTTCACTCGGCGGTGTATCCAGGGGGATCGGTGAAGCGACCGACGATCGCCGACATCGCGCGTCGGGCGGGCGTGTCCAAGGTGGCGGTCTCGTACGCCCTGAACGACCGGCCCGGGGTGTCGGAGGCCAGGCGCGCCGCGATCAAGGCGATCGCCGAGGAGATCGGCTGGCGGCCCAACAGCGCGGCGCGGGCGCTGAGCGGGGCGCGGGCCCACTCGGTCGGGCTGACCCTGTGCCGGCCCGCGCGCATCCTCGGCGTGGAGCCGTTCTTCATGGAGCTGATCAGCGGCATCGAGGGCGAGCTCGCCGACCGCTCGTACGCGCTGATGCTCCAGGTGGCCGCCACGCCCGAGCAGGAGGCGGAGGTCCACCGACGCTGGTGGGGCGAGCGGCGGGTGGACGGCGCGATCCTCGTCGACCTGCGCTTCGACGACCCGCGCGTGACCGCGCTGGAGGAGCTGGGGCTGCCGGCCGTGGTGGTCGGCCATCCGTCGCAGGCGGGCTCGCTGACACCGGTCTGGTCCGACGACGCCGCGGCGGTCCGCGAGACCGTCGAGTACCTCGCCGCGCTCGGCCACCGCCGCGTCGCCCGGGTGGCGGGACTGCCCGAGCTGGTCCACACCGTGCTGCGCGACCAGGCGTTCACCGCCGTGTGCGAGGAGCTCGGGCTGGAGTGGCACGCCGTCATGCACACCGACTACACCGGCGGCGAGGGCGCCCGTGCCACGCGCCGCCTGGTCGGGTCGCCCACCCGGCCGACCGCCATCGTCTACGACAACGACATCATGGCCGTGGCCGGCATGTCGGCGGCCCAGGAGATGCGGCTCGACGTGCCCCGCGACCTGTCGATCGTGGCCTGGGACGACTCGCCGCTCTCGCAGATCGTCCGGCCCGCGCTGAGCGCGCTCACCCGCGACATCCCCGCGTACGGGGCGCACGCGGCGCGCGCGCTGCTGGCGCTGATCGGCGGCGAGCTGGTCGAGGGCGTACGTGACGAGGACGCCCGGCTCATGCCCCGGGGCAGCACCGCCCCTCCCCCACCGGTCCGGCCGTGACCCCGCAGAAACCGGGGCAGCGTACCTGACCTGCGCTTTCCAGGTTCGTACGGCGCGTTATCGGCAAGTATCACGACGTGACGGGGGACATTCTCCGGGCCGAGGGCCTGCGTAAACAGTTCCCGGGCGTCCTCGCCCTGGACGGGGTGGACCTGAGCCTGCGCGCGGGCGAGGTCCACGTGCTGCTGGGCGAGAACGGCGCCGGGAAGAGCACGCTCATCAAGATCCTTTCAGGCGCCTACCATCCGGACGGCGGCCGGGTCCTGATGGACGGTCGGCCGGTGCGCATCAGGTCGGCGGGCGACGCCCGGGCGCTCGGGATCGCCACCATCTACCAGGAGTTCAACCTGGTCCCCCAGC
Organism: Nonomuraea sp. NPDC050691; assembly: GCF_040654455.1. Lineage (NCBI taxonomy): Bacteria > Bacillati > Actinomycetota > Actinomycetes > Streptosporangiales > Streptosporangiaceae > Nonomuraea > Nonomuraea sp. NPDC050691. The sequence goes on along the minus strand of NZ_JBFAIA010000006.1, from coordinate 37,798 downwards.
TCACGGTCGCCGAGAACCTGGCGCTCGGCCGGCCGCCGCGCCGCTTCGGCCTCGTGGACCGGGCCCGCATGGAGCGGGACGCGACCGACCTGCTGGCCCGCGTGGACGTGCGCGTCGATCCGCGCACCCCCGTCGGACGGCTCGGCATCGCGCGGATGCAGATGGTCGAGATCGCCAAGGCGCTGGCGCTGGACGCGCGGATCCTCATCATGGACGAGCCGACCGCCGTGCTGACCACCGGCGAGGTCGAGAAGCTGTTCGCGATCGTCAGGCAACTGCGCGACGAGGGCGTGTCGATCGTGTTCATCACCCATCACCTGGAGGAGATCCCCGAGATCGGCGACCGGGTGACCGTGCTGCGCGACGGCCGCTCCGTGGCGGAGGTGCCCGCCTCCGCGCCGCACGACGAGCTGGTCCGCCTCATGGTCGGCCGCCCCATCGACCAGCAGTACCCACGTCAGCGCAGCCGCCCCGGCGAGCCGCTGCTGAAGGTGAAGGGGCTGACCCGGCGGGGCGTGTTCGCGGACGTGTCGTTCGAGGTGCGCGCGGGCGAGGTGGTCGGCGTGGCCGGGCTCGTCGGCGCGGGCCGGACGGAGGTCGCGCGGGCGGTCTTCGGCGCCGACCACTACGACGCGGGCGAGGTCACCGTGAACGGCCGGCGGCTGCCGCCCGGGGACGTGCACGCGGCCATGGAGGCGGGGCTCGGCCTCGTCCCCGAGGACCGCAAGGGCCAGGGCCTGGTGCTGGGCGCCGCCGTGGACGAGAACCTGGGCCTGGTCACCCTGCGCGCCGCCACCCGGGCCGGGTTCGTGGACCGCAAGGGCCAGCGGACGGCCGCCGCCAAGGTCGCCGGCCAGCTCGGCATCCGCATGGCGGGGCTCGACCAGGAGGTCCGCACCCTGTCCGGCGGCAACCAGCAGAAGGTGGTCATCGGCAAGTGGCTGGTGGCCGGGGCCCGCGTGCTCATCCTCGACGAGCCGACCCGGGGCGTCGACGTGGGCGCCCGGGTCGAGATCTACCAGCTCGTCAACGAGCTGACCGCCGCGGGGGACGCCGTCCTGATGATCTCCAGCGACCTGCCGGAGGTGCTCGGGATGAGCGACCGGATCCTCGTCATGGCGCGCGGCCGCCTCGTCGGCGAGCTCCCGGCCGTGGAGGCCACGCAGGACGACGTGATGGCGATGGCCGTCTCGGAGGTGGAGGGTGGCCGTGTCCAGTAACGTGCTCGTCCAGCGGCGCTCGCCGGTGGCGGTGTGGCTCGCCGAGAACGGCGCGCTGGTCGCGCTCGTCGTGCTCGTCGTCGGGCTGTCGCTGCTGTCGTCCGACTTCCTCAGCGTCACCAACCTGCTCAACGTGGGCGTCCAGGCGGCCGTCACCGCGATCCTCGCGTTCGGCTCCACGTTCGTCATCGTCACCGGCGGCATCGACCTGTCGGTGGGGTCCGTCGCCGCGCTGTCGGCCATCGTGCTCGCCTGGGGGGCCACCCCCGCGGGCTGGCCGTGGCCGGTCGCCACCGTCGCCGGGCTGGCCGTGGGCGTGGCGTGCGGGCTGGTCAACGCCGTCCTCATCGCGTACGGCAAGCTGCCGCCGTTCATCGCCACGCTGGCCATGCTCGGCGTCGCCCGCGGCCTGGCCCTGGTGATCTCGCAGGGCAGCCCCATCGAGCTGCCGGACCAGGTGGCCCACCTCGGCGACACCATCGGGCGCTACCTGCCGGTCCCCGTCATCGTCATGGTCGTCATGGGGGTCGTCGCGGCCGTGATCCTCAACCGCACCTACGTGGGCCGCGCCATGTACGCCATCGGGGGCAACGAGGAGGCCGCCCGCCTGTCCGGCATCAAGGTGGACCGGCAGAAGCTCATCACGTACGCGCTGTCGGGCGGGTTCGCCGCGGTGGCCGGCATCGTGCTGGCCAGCCGCCTGGCCTCGGCCCAGCCGCAGGCCGCCACCGGCTACGAGCTGGACGCGATCGCGGCCGTGGTCATCGGCGGCGCCAGCCTGTCCGGCGGCAAGGGACGGGCGCTGGGCACGTTCGTCGGGGCGCTCATCCTGGCCGTCCTGCGCAACGGCCTCAACCTGCTGTCGGTCTCGGCGTTCTGGCAGCAGGTGGTGATCGGCGTGGTCATCGCACTCGCGGTGCTCGTCGACACCCTGCGCCGCAGGGAAACGTCCTAGGAGGGGGAAGATCATGCGGATTTCCGCGACAGTCCTGGCCGCGGCCGCCCTGGTGGCGGGCCTGGCCGGGTGCGGCTCGTCCGGCTCGTCAGGGTCGGGTTCGTCGGGGGGCGGCTCGACCGGCGGGGCCGGCGTCAAGCTCGGCATGTCGGTCTCGACGCTGAACAACCCGTACTTCGTGCAGTTCAGGGACGGCGCGCAGGCCGCGGCCTCCCGGCTCGGCGCCGCGCTGACCGTCACCGACGCCCAGAACGACGCCTCCCAGCAGGTCAACCAGGTCCAGAACTTCACCAGCCAGAGCATGAAGGCGATCATCATCAACCCGGTCGACTCCGACGCGGCGGCGCCCGCGGTCAAGGCCGCCGACCGCGTCTCCATCCCGGTGATCGCCGCAGACCGCGGCGTCAACGGCGCCGAGGTCGCCCAGACCGTCGCCTCCGACAACGTCGCGGGCGGCCGGTTCGCGGCCCAGGAGCTGGCCAAGGCGCTGAACGAGAAGGGCAAGGTGGTGGTCTTGCAGGGCGTGCCCGGCACGTCCGCGAGCCGCGACCGCGGTCAGGGCTTCACCGAGGGCATCAAGGCGTACCCGGGGATCCAGGTGGTCGCCCAGCAGCCGGCCGACTTCGACCGCACCAAGGGCCTGGACGTCATGACGAACCTGCTCCAGTCGCACCCCGACCTGAACGGCGTGTTCGCCGAGAACGACGAGATGGCGCTCGGCGCGATCAAGGCGCTCGGCGCCAAGGCCGGGCAGAAGGTCAAGGTGGTCGGCTTCGACGGCACACCCGACGGCCTCAAGGCGGTCGCGGCGGGCACCATGACCGCGACGATCGCGCAACAGCCGAAGCTGCTCGGCCAGCGGGCGGTGGAGGCCGCGGTCAAGGCGGCCAACGGCGAGACGATCCCGAAGACCGTGGCCGTGCCGGTGAAGGTCGCCACGAAGGCCAACGTCTCCGAGTTCCAGACGTCCTGACCGGTACGGACGTCCTTGAGAGGTCCGTACGTGCCGAGACGATCGGAGACGTCCGTACGTGCCGAGACGTCCTGACCTCCGGTCCGGGGTCAGGCGTTGCCGGTGTTGCCGGGGGCGCACTCGTCGCCCTGGTGGTCGAGGCACGCCTCCGGCGAGTAGTAGCGGCGCAGCCAGGCGGCCAGCCCGTCCAGGCCGGGCAGCAGCGCCCGCTCGGTGATGCCGGCCTGGTCGAGCCGCTCACGCACCTCGGCCTTGACCTCCGGCGGGATGCGCCACGCCCACCACAGGCCGGGATGGGCGTTCAGCCACCGCTCCACCGACCACGTCACGTCCGACAGCGCCGACAGCACCGACGACTGGGTGACGATCCGCTCGTCCAGCGACGGCGGCTCGAACAGGGCGAGGAACGGCTCCGCGCCCGCCAGCTTGCCGAAGCTGTCCAGGTCGGGGGCGCGCCGGGCGAGCATCTCGGTCGTGAACAGCACCGCGCCCTCAAGGTCGAGCACCTCCCGCAGCGGCCCGGGCAGCAGCCGGTGGACCGCCTCGCAGTCGAGCCCGATGAGCATCGCCTCGTCACGCGGCCAGGTCGCCGTGGCGAAGTGCAGCGCGACGAGCGGCGAGAACGTCCAGTCGACCAGCCGCGTGGGCAGCCCGTGATGCTGGCCGAGCGCCAGCCAGTCCCAGATCGTCGGGCCGGGCGCCTGGCGGTGGGCGTACTTGCGGAAGTTGCGGATCAGGTGGCGCTCCACGGCCTGGTACTCGCCGGCCAGCCGGGCCAGCCCCGACAGGTGCGAGTGCGGAGGGCGCGACCGGCCCCGGAACACCACGGCGGAGTGCGAGGGCCCGCCGCGCGGGTGCGGCCCCCGGGGCCCGCTCACCTCGCTGATCGCGTCGTCCAGCTCCCGCCAGGACGACACCGTGACGATCCGTCCCTCTTCGATCTCCCCGCCGGCCCCGTTCGCGCTGCTCCCCATACAGGCCCGCCTTCCCAACACACAGCGGGCCACACCCGTCACAGCACGGGTTGTTTTATCGTTTTTCGATGCTATCGTGGCCGTGTCGCATTGATAAACGATAAGGAGGCGTCTGATGAGTGAGGCCGCGCTCGGATACGTGCCCTCGGCGGCCGGTGCGTGGACCCGGCGCCTGCACGCGATCCTGACCACCGCCCTCGTGCTCGGCGCGCTCGCGCTCCTCGCACGGCTGGCGGGTGACGTCATCCTCGCCGCCGTCCCGGCCGCGAAGCCGGACTTCGGCTTCACCGGGCTCCGGCCGTCCCACACCGGCGTGTCGTTCGACGGCGCCCTCGCCCCGGGGACGCGGGCGGTCGGCGCCACCGTGGACGTGGCGCTGTACGACCCGGCTCACGCGCCGCTGCTGGCCGCGCTGCACCTGCTCACCTGGTTGCCCGGGATGCTCGCGATCCTGCTGTCCCTGTTCTGGCTGGTGCGGATCACCGGCAGGGGCACGGCCGGGGACCGCGCGTTCTTCTCCACCGGCACGGTCCGTGACCTGCGCAGGATCGGGGCCGTCCTCACGCTCGGCTCGCCGGCCGCGTTGGCCCTCGACTTCACCGCCAAGACCGTGGCCGCGAGAATGCTGACCGTCGATCCGCGTCTCGTGCCTGGCGACATCGACGTGCCGGTCGTGACTGTGCTGATGGGAGTGGGGGCGTTCGTGGCAGCCGAAGTGATCGGGCGTGGCCTGGCCATGCTCGACGACCTCGAAGGCACGATCTGAGTGCCGCCCGGAGAGCTCGACGGGCACATCGAGGTCCGGCTCGACGAGCTGCTCGCCCGGCGCGGCATGACGCTGACCGAGCTGTCCCACCGGGTCGAGGTGACGATCGCCAACCTGTCCATCCTCAAGACCGGCAAGGGCAGGGCCGTCAGGTTCTCCACCCTCGCCCGGCTGTGCGACGTCCTCGACTGCCAGCCCGGCGACCTGTTGCGCTACACGCGGGACCCCGGCGCCGGCCGTTGACGCCGGGGGTTCCGCGGCGCGAGGGTCACATGGCCGCGCGGGCCTCCTCGCTGAGCTGGATGATCTGGACGTAGTTGCCGTCCGGGTCGAGGACGGTGGCGAACAGGCTGCCGTCGCGGTCCTCCAGCTCCGCCAGCCAAGAGACGCCCAGCCCCTCCATGCGCGCCGCCACGGCGCGGGCGTCCGGCACCTCGAAGTTGAGGATCATCCGGCCCGGCTCCGGATTCTTGTCGCCGATGTCCTTGCGGCTGTCGATGACGAGGTGGAACGCGCCGAACTTCAGCACGCCGTAGCCGCCGACGTCGGCCTCGGACTCGGGGTCGAGCGCGGCGGCGTACCACCGGCGCAGCCGCTCGGGGTCGGTGCTGGCGAGCAGCATGCCGCCCAGGCTGGGTCGCTGCATCATGGCCTCCCTGTCTGTACGGGCCTGTCCGTACGGGACGATCCGATGGGTCGTCCCGTACAGACCGGGCGGCCGGGGGAAACTCATCGCTCGCCGGCGAGCATCCCCCGGGCCGGGTCAGGAGGCGCAGGTGTAGCCGCTCGGCGTGGCGGTGTCGCCCGACGGGCGGGACGCCTGGAAGCCGAAGGTGGCGCTGGCCCCCGGGGCGAGGGCGCCGTTGTAGGACAGGCTCCTCGCGGTCACCGTCTGCCCGCTGGTGGTGAGGGTGGCGTTCCACGAGCCGGTGACGGCGTGGCCGGCGGGCAGGGTGAAGGTGACGGTCCAGCCGCTGGTCGTGGCCGTGCCGGTGTTGGTGACGGTCACGGGCTGCACCACGTACCCGCCGCCCCACTGGTTCTGCACGGTGCCGGCCGCCGAGCAGCCGCCGCCCCCGCCGCCGGTGGAGGTGGTGAAGGCGGCGGTGGGCGAGGCGGCCGACAGGTTGCCGGCGCCGTCGCGGGCGCGCACGTACACCTGGTACTGCGTGGCGGCGTTCAGCCCGGTGAGCGTGATGGACGGGCCGGTGCTGCGCCCGAGCTCGGGGTCGGTGGCGCCCTGCTCCCGGTAGACGGTGTAGCCGGCCAGGCCGCTGCCGCCGGAGTCGGTGGAGGCCGCCCAGGTGAGGGAGGCGGAGGTGGCCGTCACGCCGGACGCCGCGGGTGTGCCGGGGGTGGTCGGCGGCGTCGTGTCGGTGCCACCGGTCCCTTCGGCCAGCGCGTCGTGGACGGCGGTGTAGGCGGGTTTGGCCTGGTAGCTCTCGTTGTAGATCAGCGCGGCGCCCTGGCCGGAGAAGGTGTCGGGCACCCAGGAGTACTTGTCGGTGAAGCCCCAGATCGTGATCCCGGCGCACGCGGTGACGGCCAGGCAGGCGTTGACGACGTCCCGGTAGTAGGTGGCCTGCGTGGCGTCCTTGGTGGCGTCGCGGGGCATCACCATGCGCACGTCCAGCTCGGTGATCCGGACCTGGACGCCCAGGTCGGCGAAGCGCTGGAGGTTCTGCCGCATCTGGTTCGGGAAGCCGTACTGGATGGCGAGGTGGCTCTGGAAGCCCACGCAGTCGACCGGCACGCCCTGCTGGCGCAGCGAGCTCACCAGGTTGTAGAGCGCGGTGCTCTTCGCGTTGATCCCCTCGATGTTGTAGTCGTTGATGCACAGCCGCGCGTCGGAGTCGGCGGCGCGGGCCGCGCGGAAGGCGTCGGCGATGTAGCTCTGGCCCAGCGTGTTGTACCAGAACGAGGTGCGCAGGTTGCCGTTGTCGTCGAAGACCTCGTTGACGACGTCCCACGAGACGACGGCCGGGTTCGACGCGTAGCGGCCGACGACCTGGCTGATGTGGTTCTGCATGGCACCGCGCATGGCGCCGGCGCCGAGGCTCTGCACCCAGCCGGGGGTCTGGCTGTGCCAGACCAGCGTGTGGCCGTGGACCTGCTGGTTGTTCTGGGTGGCGAAGGAGACGATCGCGTCGGCGCCGGAGAAGCTGAACTGGCCCTGGCTGGGCTCGGTGGCGTCCCACTTCATGGCGTTCTCGGCGGTGACCTGGTTGAACTCGGTGGCGGCGAGGTTGCGGTAGGCGCTCTCGTTCGCCAGCGGCCCGGTGGCCAGGGCGGCACCGATGAACTTGCCGCGGGCGGCGGCGTGCTGACGCAGCGCGGCCGACGCGCCGGCCGGGCTCGCGTGCAGGAGGAACGTGGCCAGCAGTCCGAGCAGGGCGGCCAGCGCCAGGCTCCTGGAGCGGTGGGGTGAGGACGGGGGCATGAAGGTCCACCTCCGCGGCGTGCGGTTCCGAAAGTTTCGGCCCGGCTCCGGGCCGGGCCCCCCGGACGCTAGAGGCCGCACCCATGGTGGTCAACGCGAGCCGTGTCTCTAGGGTGGCGGGACAGCCCTGGGCGGCCGAAATTATCGGAGAAGAAGTGAAACTTCCATGAGCACCTCCAGGACGCCGGCACTTCGAACGCCTCGGCGGCGGGGGCGCGGGCCGGGATGCCGCCACGAGCGTCCGGGCCGCGACGCGCCCGGCGGTCAGGGTTACGCCGCTCTCTCGCGCTGTGCAATCATGGTGTCTCGGAACGTATGCGCCATAAGCGCACAGCCGACAGACCGCCGAGGCGCGGCGGCGGGAGGGCACGACGTGGAACGGGCGGGCGCGAAGCGGGCCGGCTTTTCCTGGACCGGCGGGCGGCACGACGGCGTGACCGTGGTCGCCCTGGCCGGTGAGCTCGACATCGCCACGGCGGCAGCCCTGCGCCAGGCCGTGGCCGACGCGTTGTCCGGCGCGCCCGACGAGCCGCCTCTCCTGGTGATCGACATGCTGGCCGTCGACTTCTGCGACTCCACCGGGCTCAGCGTGCTCGTGTCCACGATCAACGGCGCGGCGGGCGAAGGCGGGCGGGCGGTGCTCAGCGGCATCGGGCCGCGCATGGCGCGACTGCTGCGCGTGACGGGCCTGGACAAGCGCTTCCAGACGTACGACACGGTGGACGACGCCGTCCAGGCGCTGCGCACCCCGTGAGTCGCGCCCACGGGAAAGGCTCCGCGCGTCGTGAGCTTCGCCGCGTCCTAGGCCCCGCCGCGCGTCGTGAGCTTCGCTGCGCCCTAGGCCCCGCCGCGCGTCCTGAGCTCCCGGCGCGTAGTTGAGCCCCGCCGACTCGTAAGGCGCATGCCCAGGACAGGCCGGTGGGACGGACGCGGCGGTCGGTGCCAGAAAGCGGCGAGCCGGCCCGCGCCCCTTCTTCAGGGGCGGGACCGGCTCGCCGAGGTGATCTCGCGTCAGGCGGGGGTGATGTTCTCCGCCTGCGGGCCCTTCTGACCCTGGGTGATGTCGAAGGTCACCTTCTGGCCCTCGTGCAGCTCGCGGAAACCGCGGCCGGCGATGTTGGAGTAGTGGGCGAAGACGTCGGCGCCGCCGCCGTCCTGCTCGATGAAGCCGAAGCCCTTCTCGGCGTTGAACCACTTCACGGTACCGCTCGCCATGTCAATCTCCTTCGATAGGCGCAGGTCTGGGATCCGCACCTCGCGGATCCCGCGTCGCCGCGATGCCCCGTCCGGAAAAGACCGGCAAACAAAATGCGCCCGAGGGGTCGGATCCCGTCAGGCGCACACACGTTCATGGGTACCACACTGCAACGGGTATGAGCCTACCATGCCGCCTCGACCGCGAGTCTCCCATCAATTCGGCGACGTTTCCCCAGGTCCAGGCCCTTTTTCGGAAAGGCGGCCGGCACGACGGGGACATACGGCGGGTTACCGGGCGAAGCGGTGCAGGAGCTTCTCGGCCTCGGCGAAGGCGGCGACCACGTCGGCCGCTGTGCGGCGTTCCCGTACCAGGCCCACCCCTTGGCCCGCGTAGATGTAGGCGGTGTCGAAGTCGTCGTCGCGGCGGGCCGCCTCCAGGTCGGCCCGGGCGCTCTCGTCGGCGGCCAGCTCGTCCTCCCGGCCCGTCCACCGGTCGAAGAAGGCGTTGCGCAGGGCGCGGCCGCCGTACTCGACCGGCCAGCCGAGCCGCTGCGCCACGTCGAAGACCCGCCCGTACGCCGTGTCGATCTCCTCCGCCTCCAGCAGGCGCCGCGTGGCCGCCGGCGAGATCGTCGTCTCCTCACAGCCCATGAACGCCGTGCCCGCCCAGGCGCCCTCGGCGCCCGCGGCCAGCACGGCGGCGAGCCCGCGGGCCGTGGCGACGCCCCCGGCGGCCAGGACCGGGATGCGCACCGCGTCGAGCACGCCCTCCAGGAGCGGCAGCGTCGCCACCTCGCCGCGCCCGTGGCCGCCGCCCTCGGCGCCGCGGGCCACGACGGCGTCCACCCCGGCCCGCTCGGCGGCCAGCGCCTCCTCCGTGGTGCCGGCCTGCGTGACGACCGTGATGCCCGCCTGGCGCAGCTCTGCGACATACGGCTCGTACGGGCCGAAGCTCACGGACACGATCGCGGGCCGCACGTCGAGGACGGCCTGGAGCTGGGCGGGGTTACCGGGCAGCGCCCACGCCATGAGCCCGATCCCGTACGGCCGGCCGCTCGCGGCGGCGGCCGCCGCCTGCTCCCCGATCCACTCGGCCGTGGCGGCGGCCGGCACGCCGAACATGCCGAGCGCCCCGGCGGCGGACACCGCGGCGGCCAGCCGGCCCGCTCCCACCCCGGCCATGGGCGCCCCCACCAGGGGCACGGCCAGGTCGAACCGCTCGGTGAGCCACGTGCGCATGACGATCCTCTCGTCCGTTCCCCACCCGCGGAGGGCCTGCCCATCGCCACCCTGCCACGTCCGCCGAACCTCTCCCCCACCGCCCCGCCGGCGCGGGACTCACCTGACAGCCCCGTCGCGTGAGGGCCGGGGCTGCGACCCGTCATGGGGGAGGCTCCCGTCACGTGGGCTCCGGGGTCATCCGCCGGCGGTGAACAGGGCGTTGACCCGCTGGTTGGCCGCCGTCAGCGCGGTGCGGGCGTCCTTCTGGCCGAGCCAGACCTCCTCCATCGCCGTGCCCACGATCTGGTCGATCTCGTCGCCGTGGTCACTGACCGGCAGCACGAACGTGCCGCCCTGCGCGTCGGCCTGGCTGGTGAAGGCGCTGACGTCGCGGTGCGCCGCCTTGTGCGCCTCGATGGCGCGCTTCGTGGACGAGGTGATGGCGGGGAACGCCACGGCGCTGTCCGCGACGATGTCCTGGCAGGCGGTCGAACCGAGGAACTTCACCCACTTCCAGGCCGCCTCCGGGTGCTCGGTGCCCGCGTAGACGGTGTCGGCCAGGCCGTTGAAGGCGGACTTGCGGCCCTGAGGCCCGGTCGGCAGCGGGGCGAAGGCGAACTTCTGCTCCGTCGAGTCCAGGTACGTCTTGATCATCCAGGAGCCGGTGATGCCGAGCGCCCCCTTGCCGGAGCCGAGCACGGCGTCGGGCCCGAGGGAGCTCTTCTTGTCGTACGGCGCCGCGTACCCCTTGTCCATGAGCCGCTTGAACCAGGCGGCGGTCTCGGCCAGCTTGGGGTCGTCGTAGAAGTACCTGGTGCCGAACGGGTTCTTGTCGATGTAGCTGAAGCCGTTGGAGACGGCCAGGTCGCCCCAGCCGTTCTGGCCCTGGGAGCCGTCGTTGAGCTCCGGGACGATCCCGTACACAGCGATCTTGGTCTTGTCGAAGCCGGGCTCGTCGCCGCGCCGGCCGGAGGTGTCGACGGTGAGCCGGGCGAGGGCCTTCTCGAAGGTGCCGCCGTCCGCGGGGTTCCAGGTGAGGTCGCTCAGGTCGAGGCCGGCCTTCTTGACCAGGGCGGTGTTGTAGACGATCGCGATCGTGTCCCAGTCCTTGGGCAGGCCGTACCTCTTGCCGTCCTTGACCCACAGGTCGGCCAGGCCGGGCCGGTACCGGCCGAAGGCGATCCTGTCGGCCTCGGCCATGGGCCCGAGGTCGAGGAGCTGGCCGTTCTTGACGAACTGCGGGTAGTAGGTCGTCTGCATGGTGATGACGTCGGGGGCCTTGCCGGAGACCATCTGGGTGGTGAGGTTCTGCCAGTACTGGTCCCAGGCCGCCTGGTTGATCTTGATGGTGATGCCGGGGTTCGCCTTCTGGAAGGCGTCGGCGCACTGCTGGTAGGCGCCCTGCTGGGCGTCGTCCCACAGCGCGTACGTCAGCGTGACGGGCCCGTCGTCCGAGCCCGAGCCGCCCGAGCCGCCGCCGCAGGCCGCCGTGAGCAGCAGCAGCGCGCCCGCCGCCAGATGCGCCTTGTTCATCGAAACTCCTTGAAGCGGGAAACCCCGGGCTTCAGCCCTGAGGAGGAAAAGCTGGACACCACCCGCATCCGCTTCATGCCAAGCGGGTGATTCTTGAGCGGGTGATTTCTTAAAATCGATCTGTGAGGACGGCGTACAAGTGCCGGGCGTACCCGACGCCTGAGCAGGCCGGCGTGCTGAATCGCACGTTCGGCTGCGTGCGCGCCGTCTGGAACCGCACCCTGGCCTGGCGGAACGCCCGGTACCGCAGCGAGCGGACGCAGACCGGCTTCGCTCAGGCCAATGCCTACCTCACCGCGATGAAAGCCACCGACGAGCTGGCATGGCTGAACGAGGTGTCCTCGGTCCCGTTGCAGCAGGCGATCCGGCACCAGCAGGCGGCGTTCACGAACTTCTTCGCCGGACGCGCCAGGCACCCGCGCTACAAGTCCCGCACAGGACGACAGTCGGCCGAATACACCCGTTCCGGTTTTCGCTACCGCGACGGACGACTGTTCCTCGCGAAGACGGACGCGCCGCTGGCGTTCGTCTGGTCCTGGCCCGGCGTGGATCCGGTGTCGATCGACCCGACCACGGTGACCGTCTCCCGGGACCCGTGCGGACGGTGGTACGTCTCCTTCGCCGTCGATGTCGCCGCCCCCGACCGACTTCCGGCGACGGGAGCCATGGTCGGCGTGGATCTCGGGGTAAAGGACTTCGCCGTCACCTCCGACGGCGAGAAGATCCCGAACCCGCGTCATCTGGCCAAGCGGGAACGCAACCTGGCCCGCTACCAGCGTCGCCAAGCGCGCAAGGCCAAGGGGTCTAACAACCGGAAGAAGGCGAAGGCCAAGGTCGCCCGCGCCCACCGGAAGGTGCGCGCGTCCCGGACGGACTTCCTGCACAAGACCAGCACGCGGCTGGCCCGCGACCACGAGGTGATCGCGATCGAGGACCTGGCCGTGACCGGCATGGTCCGCAACCGCAAGCTGGCCAAGGCCATCTCCGACTGCGGGTGGGGAACCTTCCGCCGCATGCTCGCCTACAAGACGGCCAGACACGGCCGTCACCTGATCGTGGTCGACCGCTGGCTGCCCAGCTCCAAGACCTGCTCGGCCTGCGGACACCTGCTCGCGGGAATCTCGCTCGGCACCCGGACGTGGCAGTGCCCGTCCTGCGGCACCCGGCACGACCGGGACATCAACGCCGCCAAGAACATCCTGGCGGCAGGTCTTGCCGTGTCCGCCTGTGGAGGCGACGTCAGACACTCCGGGTCCCCCCGGGTGCAGTCGCCCGCGAAGCAGGAACCCCGACCTGTGAAGGCGGGAATCCCCGGCCCTTAGGGGTGGGGAAAAAGTCAACGCTAACCTTTCAAGCCGGAGAACTGGATGGAGTCCACGAGCCGGCGGCCGAAGAAGACCACGAGCAGCAGCACGGGGATGATCGACAGGAGGGAGCCGGCCATGAGGCCGGTCCAGTCGGGCGCGGTGTTCGGCGACTGCTTGAGGAAGACACCGAGCGCCGCCGTGAGCACCCGGGTCTCCTCGCCCGGCGCCACCAGCAGGGGCCACAGGTAGTCGTTCCACGTCCAGACCGCGGTGGTGAGGGCGAGGGTGAGCAGAGGGCCGCGGCTCATCGGCAGCACCACCCGCCAGAAGATGAGGCCCTTGCCCGCCCCGTCGATGAGGGCCGCCTGCTCCACGTCGCGCGGCACGCCGAGGAAGAACTGCCGCAGGAAGAACACCGCGAACGGCGTCATGAGCAGGCTGGGCGCGACGAGCCCCTGGTAGGTGTCGAGCCAGTCCAGCTCCTTGACCAGCACGAAGTTGGGCAGCAGCGTGAAGATCGGCGGCACCATGAGGGCGGCCACGAACACTGCGAACAGCAGGTCGCGGCCGGGGAAGCGGAGCCGGGCGAAGGCGTAGCCGGCCATCGCGCACAGCAGGGTCTGCGCCGCGGTGACGAGCCCCGTGTAGAGGATCGAGTTGCGCAGGTAGCGGAAGAAGTCGAGGTCGGCCCCGGACCCGCCGGCCGCCCGCGCCTCCTCGCGGGTGGCCAGGCCGAGCACCCGCTCGAAGTTGAACAGCGTCGGGTGCCGGGGCAGCAGCCCGGCGTTGTCGCCGGCCAGCTCGCGGCCGGGCGTGATCGCCGTGCGGAGCATCCAGTAGAGCGGGAACAGGGAGATCACGATGGCGAGGATCAGGCAGGCCCAGGCGAGCGGGCGGCCGATCCGGCCCCGGAGGGTTCGGTTCATGCCAGGTCCGAGGTGGAGGCGCGCAGCAGGCGCATCTGGACGAAGGTCAGGGCGCCGAGGACGAGCACGAGGCTCAACGCCAGCGCGGAGGCGTAGCCCATCTTGAAGTGGGTGAACGCCTGCTCGTAGATGTAGTAGTAGACGACCCGGGTGGCGTTGACCGGCCCGCCCTTGGTGGTGACCGCCACGGCGTCGAAGAGCTGGAACGAGTCGATCAGCGACACCACGAGCACGAACGCGAGGATGGGGCGCATCAGCGGCAGCGTCACGCGGAAGAACGTGCGGATCTCCCCGGAGCCGTCCAGGGCCGCCGCCTCGTAGATGTGCCGCGGCACCAGCAGCATGCCCGCGTACAGCAGCAGCGCGGTGTAGCCGGTGCCGCTCCACGAGGTGATGACCGCCACGCTGGGCAGCGCCAGGTCCGGCGAGGTGAGGAAGCCCTGGGCGGGCAGCCCGACGCCGGTCAGCAGGTGGTTGACGAAGCCGAGGTCGGCGTCCAGCAGCCACATCCACAGCAGGCCGGTGGTCACATTGGGCACCAGCCACGGCACCACGAGCAGCGACCGGAGCACCAGGGATCGGGTCAGGCGGTGCAGCAGGGCGGCCAGGCCGAGGCCGGCGACGAGCTGGATGCCGAGGTTGAGCAGCACGTAGCCGGCGGTGACCTTGAGCGAGTTCCAGAACAGGGGGTCGTGGAGGAGCCGGGCGTAGTTGCCGAGCCCGACGAAGCGCGGCTTCGACAGCAGGTTCCAGTCGGTCATCGAGTACCAGGCGCCGCGCAGCGCCGGATACAGGTAGAACAGGCCGAACCCGATGAGCACGGGCGCGAGGAACGCGGCGGCGAGCCGCCCGTCGCCGCGCGGGCCGGCCTTGCGCCGGCGGGCGGGCCCGGCCACGGGTGGCGCGGCGGGCTCGCCCTGTCGTAGCAGCATCTCCGAACCTCCTGGGGGCGGGGGAGCCGGCCGAGCGGCCGTGGTGCAGCCCATCATGGCGACTTTCGAAAACTTGTCAATACCTTCGAGCAATCCCCACTTCGCCTGCGATTCCCGGTAATCTTCGAAAGTATTGACAAGAGTTCGAAGGTGCTGGGAGCGTCCTCCCCATGGCCTTCACGGACTTCGACCTGCTCGTCGTCGGCGACGCCAACCCGGACGTGATCGTCTCGGGAGCGCCCCGGCGGCCCGCCTTCGGCCAGCGCGAGCACCTGGTGGACACCGGCGACCTGGTGCTCGGCGGCTCCGGCGCGATCACCGCCTGCGGGGCCGCCCGCCTCGGACTGCGCGTGGCCTTCGCCGGCCGCGTGGGCGACGACCCGGCCGGAGCCTTCGTGCTGGACGCGCTCCGGCGGCGCGGGGTGGACGTCTCCGCCTGCGTGACCGAGCCCGGAGCGGCCACCGCGCTCACCGTCATCCTGGCCGACGGTCAGGACCGCGCGATCCTGACCGCCCCGGGCTGCCTCGGCCGGACCTCGGCGGACGACGTGCCGCCCGGGCTCCTCGCCCGCGCGGCGCACGTGCACGTCTCCTCGTTCTACCTCCAGCCGCTCCTGGCCGAAGGGGTGCCCGAGCTGTTCCGCGCCGCGCGGGCCGCGGGCGCGACCACCTCGCTCGACACCAACGACGACCCGTCCGGCCGCTGGGAGGGCCTCGGTGAGGTGCTGCCGCTGACCGACGTCATGCTGCCCAACGAGCGCGAGGCTCTGGCGGTCGCGGGCGTCGCCGACCTCGGACGGGCCGTGCGCGAACTGGCCGCGCGCGGCACGACGCCGGTGGTCAAGTGCGGCGCCGAGGGCGCCCTGACGATCGTGGACGGCGAACCGCTCCACGTGCCGGCCCCGGCGGCGGCGAAGAGAAGGACAGCCGGCGGGCCGCCTGCGGCGGGAGGAGTCGTGGACACGGTCGGGGCGGGCGACAGCTTCGACGCGGGCCTGATCGCGGCCCGCCTGCGCGGCCTGCCCGTACGGCGGAGCCTGGAGGTGGCCGTGGCCTGCGGCACCCTCTCCACCCGAGCCGCGGGGGGCACAGCGGCGCAGCCGACCTGGGAGGAAGCCACCTCATGAGAAACCCGAAGATCGTCTTCATCGGCGCGGGCAGCGTCGTGTTCACCCACGGCCTGCTCGCCGACCTGCTGGCCCATCCCGAGCTGTGGCAGGCCCGGATCGCGCTGCACGACATCGACCCGGAGCGGCTGGAGACGGCCGAGGCCGTGGCCCGCCGCATCGCCACCGCCCGCGGCGCCGCCCCCGAGATCGCCGCCACCCTCGACCGGCGGGCCGCGCTCGACGGCGCCGACTTCGTCATCAACATGATCCAGGTGGGCGGGCACGCCGCGACCGTGGCCGACTTCGAGATCCCCGCCCGCCACGGCCTGCGGCAGACGATCGCCGACACGATCGGCGTGGGCGGCGTCTTCCGGGCCCTGCGCACCTTCCCGGTGCTCGACGCGCTGGCCGCCGACATCCGCGCCGTCTGCCCGGACGCCCTGCTGCTCAACTACACCAACCCCATGGCCATGAACGTCTGGTACCTGGCCGGCCGGGTCCGGAACGTGGTGGGCCTGTGCCACTCGGTGTACTGGACGATGCACGACCTGGCGGCGCTGGTGGGGGTGCCGTACGAGGAGGTCACCTACCTGGCGGCGGGCGTCAACCACCAGGCGTGGGTGCTGCGCTTCGAGCGTGACGGCGCCGACCTGTACGAGCGGCTCGACGCGAAGATCGAGGCGGACCCCGAGCTGCGCCGCCGGGTCCGGGTGGAGATGTACCGGCGGCTCGGGCACTACCCGACCGAGACGAGCGAGCACTCGTCGGAGTACGTGCCGTGGCTGCTGCGCCACGACGCCGAGATCGAGCGGCTGCGCGTCCCGGTCGGCGCGTACGTGGGCATCAGCGAGGAGAACGTCCGCGAGTACAAGCGGACGCGCGACGCCGTGCGGACCGGCGGGGAGCTGCCCGTGGAGGGCACCGGCGAGTACGCGCCGCAGATCATCCACAGCATGGTGACCGGCGTGCCGCGCGTGGTCTACGGCAACGTCGTCAACGACGGGCTCATCGCGAACCTGCCGCCCGGCTGCGTGGTGGAGGTGCCCTGCGCGGTGGACGCCACGGGGGTGCGGCCCACCCGGGTGGGCGCGCTGCCGCCGCAGTGCGCGGCGCTCAACCGGGCGTACGTCAGCGTCGGCGAGCTGACCGTGCGGGCGGCCGAGGAGGGACGGCCGGAGCACGTACGGCACGCGCTGATGGCCGACCCGAACACCGCGGCCACGCTGTCGCTGG
The DNA here is from genome assembly GCF_040654455.1 of Nonomuraea sp. NPDC050691. Taxonomy (NCBI): domain Bacteria; kingdom Bacillati; phylum Actinomycetota; class Actinomycetes; order Streptosporangiales; family Streptosporangiaceae; genus Nonomuraea; species Nonomuraea sp. NPDC050691. The sequence goes on along the minus strand of NZ_JBFAIA010000006.1, from coordinate 21,012 downwards.
ACGCGATCTGGCGGATGTGCGACGACCTGACCCGCGCCCACGGCGACCTGCTGCCCGAGCCCCTGCGCGCCACGCTGCTGTAGAAGCGCACGGTGCAGAAGCGCCCGGCGCGGGGCCGCGGGCGCCGAGCCCGGGCGCGGGCATCAGCCGACGAGGTCCACCTTGAGGCCGCGCTCGCGCAGGACCGCCACCACCGCCGGGTCGGCCGACTCCCCGGTGACGAGCAGGTCCACCTCCGACAGCGGGCAGACCGGCGCCATCTCCACCTTGCCCAGCTTGGAGGAGTCGGCGACCACCACGCACCGGCCGGCGGCGCGCAGCATCCGCTGCTTCATCTCGGCGTCGGGCAGGTTGACGTTCGTCACCCCCGACTCCGGGTGGACGCCGCCGCAGCCGAGGAACACCAGGTCGGCCCGGATGCCCTCCAGGACGCGGGTGGCGAGCGGGTCGACCAGGGAGTGCTGCTGGCGGCGGAGGCTGCCGCCGGTGACGACGACGGCGAAGCGCGGCAACGCCGGCTCCAGCTCCAGCGCGGTGCGCAGGCCGTTGGTGAAGACGGTCACATCGGTGAGGTCGGCCCGGGCGACCAGCTCCCTGGCCACGTACGCCGTCGTGGTGCCGGCCCCCATGAGCACGCTCTCCCCCGAGGCGACCAGCCGCGCCGCCGCCTTGGCGATGAGCGCCTTCTCCACGGCGGCGGTGCCGAACGACAGCTCGAACGACGGCTCGACGCGCGGCGACGACCCGGCGGCCACCGCGCCGCCGCGCACCCGCCGCACCCTGCCCTGCTCCTCCAGCGCGTCGAGGTCGGCCCGGACGGTCACGGTGGACACGCCGAACGCCTCGGCCAGCTCCGCGACCCGGGCGAACTCCTGCTCCATGAGCAGCCCGAGCATGCGCTCGCGGCGCACCTCGGTCGGCATGGACTCCATCATCGGCGGATCGCCTCCGGCAGCAGCTCGCCGTGCGCCTCGATCAGCTCGTCGCACATCTCCTCGATGGCGGGCAGGGGAAGCGTGGCGGCGGTGTTGGGGTCGAGCATCGCGGCGTGGTGGACGTGCCGGCGCTCGCCGTCGAGCACCGCGCGGACGGTCAGCTCGACGACGTTGAGGAACGTCCGGTGCAGCGCGACGAGCTGGATCGGCAGGTCGCCCACCGGCCGGGGGTGAATGCCCGCGGCGTCGACCGTGGCGGGCACCTCCACGCAGCAGTCCTCCGGCAGGTTGCCGATCAGGCCGCCGTTGCGGACGTTGACGTAGACCTCCTTGCTCCGGTCGGTCAGCACGGCGAGGATCGCGGCGGCGGCGGGCTCCTGGTGCTGCCACCTGATCAGCAGCGGCCGGCCGGCCGACAGGGCGCGGCGCGTCTCCTCGTACGCGTGCATGCCCTGGCCGAAGCGGCGCAGGAACTCCTCCATCGGCACCCCGAGGCGCTCGGTCTCCTCCTCGTGCCGCATGAACCACGGCACGTACTCGGCGGCGTGCTCGCTCGACTGGGTCGGGAAGTAGCCGAAGCGGCGGTACATCTCCATGCGGACGTGCCGCCCGAGGTCGGGGTCGGCGGCCAGCGCGGCGTCCAGCTCCGGGTAGAGCGAGCGGCCGCCGGCCTCGAAGCGGAGCACGAACGACTGGTGGTTGAGCCCGGCGCTGAGGAACGTCACCTCGTCGAGGTCGCGGCCGAGGAGGTCGGCGAGGTAGGCGTGGGTGTCGCAGACGGCGTGGCACACCCCGGCGAAACGCTCGAAGCCGGTGGCCTCCCGCACCGCCCAGCCGATCATCGCCATGGGGTCGCTGCTGTTCAGCAGCCACGCCTCGGGGCAGAGCTCGGCCATCTCGCGGCCCAGCTCGACGAAGAACGGGATCGAGCGCAGGCCGCGGAAGATACCGCCCACGCCGATGGTGTCGCCGATCGTCTGCCGCAGGCCGTAGCGGCGAGGGATCTCGAAGTCGCGCAGGGCGGCCTCGAACCCGCCCCGGTCGACGTAGCTGATCACGAAGCCGGCGCCCTCGAGCGCACGCCGCCGGTCGGGGAAGGAGGCGATGTCCGCCGCCGCGCCGGACTCGGCGTCGAGAGCGCGCACGAGCGCCTCGGCCGTCGCCAGCCGGCAGGGGTCGTCGTCGTGCAGCACGATCTCCAGGCGCCCCTTCAGCGACGAGGCGAGGAACAGGTCGGAGACCACCCTGCGGATGAGGTCGACCTGGCCGGCGCCGACGAAGACGATCCGAGCCATGCTCACCTCCCGCCCGCTCGTGCGCGCAGACTACGGCACAGGAGGCGGACGCGCACACCCCACCTTACGGCCGCGTGGCGCCGAGCCCCGGCGGACGAGGTGCAGTGTTCTCGCTCACATGGGCAAGACCGCCCGTGGAAGGGGCCGGGAGGCCGGAATCGGCGGCGGGAAGGGACCTGTCAGGCCGTTCACCTGGGACAAGAGCAGACCAGAATGTGAAGGCTCTGTTTCCGAGACGTTATCGCACACCGTTGACAGGCAAATTGTTAGCGATAACACTCAAGGCCTTAGGCAAGTTGTCGTCCACAACAATCATGCAGTGGGGCGGGACGAAGTGCCACAAATCGGACGTATCCTACCGCGCAGGTCGATGTCCGGCACGTGGGTTCCGGATTTCCCGCTGGAAGGCCCGAGAGGGACGGCACCCCCTTCGCGCATGCGCAACCTCGCAAGGAGACACACATGAGATTCGGACGGATCGCGACGGTCGTCTCAGCCCTCGCACTCACCGCCACCGTCGCGGCGTGCGGATCGAGTGAGAAGACGATCGACAAGGAGGCGACCTCCGGCACCACCAGCGGCGCCCTCATCGGCGTCACCATGCCGACGAGGTCCTCCGAGCGCTGGATCCACGACGGTGACAACGTCAAGTCCAGCCTGGAGAAGCTCGGTTACAAGGTCGACCTCCAGTACGCGGAGAACGACATCCCCACCCAGGTCAACCAGATCGAGAACCAGATCACCAAGGGCGCCAAGCTCCTGATCATCGCCTCGATCGACGGCACGGCCCTGACCACGCAGCTTCAGCAGGCCGCCGACAACAAGATCCCGGTCATCGCCTACGACCGCCTGATCCGCAACAGCCCGAACGTCGACTACTACACGACCTTCGACAACTTCAAGGTCGGCGTCCAGCAGGCCACCTCGCTGCTCACCGGCCTCAAGGTGCTCAACGCCGACGGCTCCGAGGGCAGCGCCAAGGGCCCGTTCAACGTCGAGCTGTTCGCCGGCTCCCCCGACGACAACAACGCCACGTTCTTCTTCAACGGCGCCATGTCCGTGCTCAAGCCGTACATCGACAAGGGCACGCTCAAGGTCAAGAGCGGCCAGACCGACTTCAAGACCGTCGCCATCCTGCGCTGGGACCCGGCCACCGCGCAGAAGCGCATGGAGGACATCCTCACCAAGACCTACTCCGGTGACGCCAAGGTCGACGGCGTGCTCTCGCCGTACGACGGCCTGTCGATCGGCATCCTGTCGGCGCTGAAGTCCAACGGCTACGGCACCTCCGGCCAGCCGTACCCGATCGTGACCGGCCAGGACGCCGAGCTGGCCTCCGTGAAGTCGATCATCGCGGGCGAGCAGTACTCGACCATCTTCAAGGACACCCGCGAGCTGGCCAAGATCACGGTCACCATGGCCGACACCGTCCTCAAGGGCGGCAAGCCCGCGGTGAACAACACCAAGGACTACGACAACGGCAACAAGGTCGTCCCGGCCCAGCTCCTCGAGCCGATGATCGTCGACAAGAGCAACTACCAGAAGGCCCTGGTGGACACGGGCTACTACACCGCCGCCCAGCTCGGCGGCTGAAGCCCCTCGGGAAGGACCTTCGATGACCGATGACATCCTGCACATGCGGGGCATCACCAAGACGTTTCCCGGAGTGCGCGCGCTCCACGAGGTGAGCCTCTCCGTCCGCCGTGGCGAGATCCACGCCATCTGCGGCGAGAACGGCGCCGGCAAGTCGACGCTGATGAAGGTGCTGTCCGGGGTCTACCCGTTCGGCAGCTACGAGGGGCGGATCGAGTTCGACGGCGAGCTGTGCCGGTTCGGCGGAATCAAGGACAGCGAGGACGCCGGCATCGTCATCATCCACCAGGAGCTGGCGCTGTGCCCGCAGCTGTCCATCGCCGAGAACATCTTTCTCGGCAACGAACAGGCCAGCCGCGGGCTCATCGACTGGAACCGCACCAACCACCAGGCCGGCGAGCTGCTCCGGCGCGTCGGCCTGGAGGAGAACCCGGTCACGCAGGTGGCCGACATCGGCGTGGGCAAGCAGCAGCTCGTCGAGATCGCCAAGGCGCTGTCGAAGAAGGTGAAGCTGCTCATCCTGGACGAGCCCACCGCGGCGCTCAACGACCAGGACTCGGCGCACCTGCTCGACCTGCTGCGCGGCCTGCGCGACGAGGGCATCACCTGCGTGATCATCTCGCACAAGCTGAACGAGATCATCGACATCGCCGACTCGATCACGATCATCCGTGACGGGCAGACGATCGAGACGCTGGAGATGGCGAGCGGCCAGGTGACCGAGGACCGGATCATCTCCGGCATGGTCGGCCGCGACCTGGACAACCGCTTCCCGCCGCACGAGCCGAACGTCGGCGAGGAGGTCCTGCGGATCGAGGACTGGACGGTGCACAGCCCGTCGCAGCCCGACCGGCAGGTCGTCTCCCGGGCCAGCCTCACCCTGCGGCGCGGCGAGATCGTCGGCCTGGCCGGGCTCATGGGCGCCGGCCGCACCGAGCTGGCGATGAGCGTGTTCGGCCGCACGTACGGCGTCGGCATCTCCGGCCGCGTCTACAAGGAGGGCCGCGAGGTCCACATCCGCAACGTCCAGGACGCGGTGAAGCTCGGCATCGCGTACGCCACCGAGGATCGCAAGCGGTACGGCCTCAACCTCATCGAGGACATCAAGCGGAACATCTCCTCGGTCAGCCTGGGCCGGCTCAGCCGGAACGGCTGGGTCAACGAGAACGAGGAGTACCGGGTCGCCGACGGGTTCCGGCGCAGCATGAACATCAAGGCGCCGAGCGTGCAGAGCGTCGTCGGCAAGCTGAGCGGCGGCAACCAGCAGAAGGTCGTGCTGTCGAAGTGGATCTACACGGATCCTGACGTGCTCATTCTCGACGAGCCGACCCGCGGCATCGACGTCGGAGCCAAGTACGAGATCTACACGATCATCAACCAGCTCGCCGACGAGGGCAAGGCCGTCCTGGTCATCTCCTCGGAGCTGCCGGAGCTGCTCGGCCTCTGCGACCGCATCTACACGCTGTCGCAGGGCCGGATCACCGGCGAGCTGCCACGCGAGGAGGCGACCCAGGAGCGCCTGATGTACCACATGACCATGGGACAGGAGTAAGTCCGGATGAGCAGCAGTACGACCCCCGCCGACCTCGAGGCGGGCCCGCGACGGGACGCCAAGGGCGAGCCGCCCGGCAGGCTGAAGCTCGGCGGCCTGTCCATCAACATCCGCCAGAGCGGCATCTACATCGCGTTCGCGCTGATCGTGGTGCTGTTCTCGGCGCTGACCGACGGCGCCCTCCTGCAGCCGCAGAACATCTCGAACATCGTCGTCCAGAACTCCTACATCCTGATCCTGGCCATCGGCATGATCCTGATCATCATCGCCGGGCACATCGACCTGTCGGTCGGCTCGGTGGTGGCGGTCACGGGTGCCGTGTCGGCCGTGCTCATGGTGAACTACGGGGTCCCCTGGCCGCTCGCGCTGCTCCTCACCCTGGTGGTGGGCGGCCTGATCGGGGCGTGGCAGGGCTACTGGATCGCCTACTTCGGCATCCCGTCGTTCATCGTGACGCTCGCCGGCATGCTGCTGTTCCGGGCGCTCACGCTGACCGTGCTCGGCAACCAGGGCATCGGCCCGTTCCCCGACGCCGTGCGGACCCTGTCGAACGGCTTCACCGACAGCTACCTGGGCAACGTCGGCCTCGGCCCGCTCGGCGGCGCCGACGTGTTCAGCCTGCTGATCGGCCTGATCGCCATCGCCGGCATGGCCGCCGCCCAGTGGCGCACCCGCGCCGCCCGCGCCGGGTACGGCCAGAGCGTCGACCCGCTGCCGGTGTTCGTCCTGAAGGTCGCCGCCGCGGCCGTGCTCATCATGGCCGTGGTGGTGCAGCTCGCGCGCTTCCGCAACCTGCCGTGGGTGCTGGTGCTGCTGGCCCTGCTGGTGCTGGGCTACTCGCTGCTGGCCAACCGGTCGGTGTTCGGCCGCCGGATCTACGCGGTCGGCGGCAACCTCCAGGCCGCGGTCCTGTCGGGCATCAAGGTCAAGTCCGTGGTGTTCTGGATCTTCGTCAACATGGGCGTGCTGGCGGCCGTCGCCGGCATCATCTTCGCCGGCCGGCTCAACCAGGCCGGCCCGACGGCCGGCAACTCGTTCGAGCTGGACGCGATCGCCGCGGCGTTCATCGGCGGCGCGGCCGTCCAGGGCGGCGTGGGCAAGGTCGTCGGCGCGATCACCGGCGGCCTGATCATGGGTGTGATCAACAACGGCATGTCGCTCATCGGCTCGCCGAGCGAGCGGGTCATGCTGGTCAAGGGCATCGTCCTGCTGGCGGCGGTCGCCTTCGACGTGTGGACCAAGCGGCGGGCGGGCGCGGGCGCGCGCTGATCCGTCGCACCGGGTGAAGGGCGGGCCGGACGGCCCGCCCTTTTCCGTGCCTGCACGGCTCACTTGACCGCGCCTCCGGTGATGCCCGAGATGATGCGCCGCTGGGCCACCGCGAACACCACCAGCAGGGGCAGGCTCATGAGGATGATGTACGCGAAGATCAGGTGCCAGTTGTTGAGGTAGAGGCCGGCGTTGGCCACCTGGAACAGGTTCAGGGGCAGCGTGTCGAGCCGGCCGCCGACGACGAAGAAGGCGTAGAAGACGTCGTTCCAGACGTACAGGCAGATGAGGATCGTCGCGGTCGCGAGCACCGGGCGCAGCATCGGCAGGATGACGGAGAAGAACACCCGCACCGGTCCGGCCCCGTCCATGCGGGCCGCCTCCTCGATCGACAGCGGCACCGTGCGCACGAAGCCGGTGACGAAGAAGATCACCGTGGACAGGTAGATGCCGACGTAGACGCCGATCATGCCGACGGCGCTGCCGGCCAGGCCGAGCTGCCGCAGCAGCAGCACGATCGTCACCACGGCCGGGGGCAGCACGATGCCGCTGATCGCGCACGCGTACAGGACGGCGTTGAGGCGGGTGGCCCGCCGGGCCAGCACCCACGACGCCATCGAGCCGAACGTCAGGACCAGCACCACCGACGGCGCGACGACCAGCACGCTGCCGAGGAACGCCTTCGGCACGTCCCCCTGCTCCCACACCTGGGCCAGGTTCTCCCAGAGCAGCCACCGGGACGGCAGGGACAGGTCGGGCGACAGGGCCTCCCCTTGGGACTTGGCCGCCGTCACGACGACCAGCCAGAGCGGCACGCCCATGACGAGCACGACGAGGGCGACGACGACGAGTGGCCGCAACCGGGCGGCCACTCCCTTCGCGGCGGGCGACGTCACAGGATCTCCTCCCTCTTGCGCAGGACGCGGATGACCGGGAAGGCCAGCAGCGCGACCATGAGGAAAAGCACCAGGCTCATCGTGGTGGCCTGCGCGAACAGGCCCTGGCCGAAGGTGCGGTAGATGAAGATGTTGAGGATCTCGGTGCTGCGGGCCGGCCCGCCGCCGGTGGTGGCCTGGACGATGTCGAAGCCGTTCATGGAGCCCAGCAGCGCGGTGGCCACGTTGAACGTGATCGCCGGCGCCAGCAGCGGGAAGCGGACCGACCAGAACGCCTGCCATCCGGTGGCGCCGTCGATGCGGGCCGCCTCGGTGACGTCCTCGGGGATCGTCTTCAAACCGGCCAGGTAGATGAGCATGGACAGGCCCATCCACTTCCAGGCGTGGATGACCGCGACGACGACCAGGGTCCAGGTGGTGTCGCCCAGCCACGGGACCGTCACCTTCGTGCCGAGCACGCCGCCGAGCAGGTCGTTCAGGCTGCCGTCGGGTTTGAGCAGCGCCTGGAAGACGTAGCCGACCGCGAGCGCCGACATGAGCACCGGGATGAGGAACACCAGGCGGGCCGCCCGGTTGAGCCAGGTGTCGCGCTCCAGGAGGACGGCCAGGCCGAACCCGAACAGGTTCTGGAACACCGCGACCAGCACGGCGTAGACCAGCGTGACGCGCAGCGCGCCGTACAGGGTGCCGTCCGACAGCAGGTCGGCGAAGTTGTCCCAGCCGACCGGCCGGATCTCGCTCTTGAAGCTGGACCAGTCGGTGAACGCGTAGACGAAGTTGAACAGGGTGGGCAGGAAGAAGAAGACGAACAGGATCGCGAAGGCGGGCGCCAGGAACCACATGGGGTGGGTGCGGCGCCCCGCTCCGGCGGCGGGGTTCCGCCGGACGGGTCTGCCCGGGGCGCCCGCCGGGCGGGCGGGCGCGGGCCGGGCGGCGGTGTCGGTGACGCGTGTCTCGGTCGGCACGGGTCGCTCCTCGCCTCGGGGACTTGCGGGTCGGCGGATCACGGGTCAGCGGTCGCGGCGAGCCGGCGGGTCAGAAGCCGGACGCCCCGGCCGCCTTGGCGAGCTGGGCGAACTGCTTCTGCGTGGCCGCCGCCACCTGCTCCGGCGTCAGGCTGCCGGTGATCATGTCGGCCAGGTTGAGGTACAGGTCGGGGTTGGCCACGGCCAGCGCCTGCATCGACCCGACCGAGCCGCCGAGCGACTTGTGCACGTCGAGCAGCGCCTGCGGCACGCCGGCCGGGGTGGGCACGTCCGTCTTCAGGGACACGGTCTTGCGGGCGTCGACGAACCCCTGGTAGCCGGGGCCCATCCAGTACGCGAGGAGCTGCCGCGCGGCGGCCTCCCGCTTGGCGTCGCCGGTCTTGAACGCGACCAGGGCGTTGGACTGGTCGGGGATGAACGTGCCGACGTTGCCGCTCGGGGAGATCGGGAAGAAGCCGATCTTCTTGTCCAGCTCGGCGGTGTCGGCCTTGGCCTGGAGCTGGCCGAAGAAGGAGTTGACCTGGACGGCCATCGCGGCCTTGCCGGACAGCAGCGCCGCGCCCTGGTCCTCGAAGGTGGCGGTCTTGATGTCGGCGTTGAACAGCCCCTCGCCGATGAGCGACTTGTACGTCTTGATCGCGTCGACGATGGTCTTGTCCTCGAAGGTCTCCTTGCCGGTGTTGATCCGGTCCCAGAGGCCGTCGCGGGCGGCGTCGGCGAGCTGGACCTGCACCCACCACTGGGTCGCCCACTTGTCGCCGGCCATCTCGAAGAACGGGGTGACGCCCTTGGCCTTGAGCTTGCGCGCGGTCTCGACCATGTCGCCGAAGTTCTTGGGCGGCTCGGTGATGCCGTTGGCCGCGAAGACCTCCTTGTTGTAGTAGACGCCCTCGACGGCCGGGCTGGTGATGAGAGCGGCGTAACGGGTCTTGTCCAGCAGGCCCGTGATGTCGCGCAGCTCGGGCGACATCGACGAGAGCCAGGGGGCGTCGTCGAGGGACTGGAGGTTGGCGCGGGCGTTCAGCGCGGTCAGCATGGACGCGGTGGGCTGCCAGAAGGCCAGGTCGGGCTTGTCGCCCGTGGCCACCTTGGTCTGCACGCCCTGCTCGTACGGGTCGGGGATGGTGACGACGTCGACCTTGGCGCCGGTGGCCTTGGTGAAGGCGGCCGTCACCTGCTCGGGCACGGTGGTGCTGTTCTGCGCGGCCCAGATGGTGAGCGTGACGCCGTCGAGCCGGGCCGTCGGGGAGGGCCAGGCGGCGGGGGTCGCGTCCCCGGCCTGGGCGGCGGGGCCGGAGGCGGGGTCGCTGCATCCGGTCAGGACGAGCAGCGCGGTGGCCGCGGCCGTGGCGGCGGTGGTGAGGCGCGGTGCCAGTTTCACGGTGTGGTTCCTTTGTCCGTGTCCGGCCACTATCGTGCCGGACAATCCCATTGGGGGGGAGATGGGGTCTTACTCGGGGCGGAGCTCGCGGAGCTCCAGGATGCGGGCGGTGGGGGCGGCGACGGTGGCGGTCACGGTCAGCTCGCCGGTCTCCGGGTTCCAGGAGTGCTCCCAGCCGGGCGCCTGCCGGGGATAGGCCACCCGTACCTGGACCTCCCGGCCGGCCAGCTGCGGGAACGACAGGACCGCGCTCCCGCCTGCGCTGTCGCCCGCGTTCTCGGCGGCGTTCTCCCCGGCGTTCTCGCCGGCGGCGGGACGTCGCCACACGCCCACGTGGGTGACCTCGCCGGCGCGCAGGCCGAGCGCGCACCACGGGTCGTCCCAGCGGGGCAGCCCGAGCGGCCAGCACGGCGCCGACGCGATCACGTCGGACCGCAGCGCCTGGTGCAGCCGCACCCCGTCGCGGACCAGGGCGAGCCGCTCCGGGCTCATGGCGTGCAGGTTGCCCGACAGGTAGAGCCGGCCGAGGACACCGGTGCACATCGTGAACGCGACCTCCTCGTCCGTCATGTCCGGCTGCGGGTACGCCCAGTTGGCGGCCTGCTCCGGCGGCATGGCGAGCGGCGCGGCCACGGCGATCGGCGGGTAGCGGAGGAAGTCCTGCTGGTCGCTGGTGGACTGGAGGTTCAGCCGCGACAGCATCGCGAAGTCCATCCGCATCGCGCCCGAGGCGCAGTTCTCCAGCACCAGCGCCGGATGCCGGTCGAGAACGCCGTCGAGCCAGGCCAGGTGGGCGCGGTTGTGGGCGAGCAGACCCGCGCCGGCGCTGGTGGCGTCCACGTCGGTGCCCGCGCCCGGGTTGATGTTGTAGTCGAGCTTGAAGTAGCCGACGCCCAGCTCCCGCACCAGCCGGTCCACCACCCCGTCGAGGTGCTCGACGGCGGCGGGGTGGCGCAGGTCCAGGTGGTAGCGGCCGTGCTCGACGACCCGCTCGCCGCCGCGCTGCAGGAACGCCTCCTTGGGCAGTTCGTCGGCCATCGGGCTGCGCACGCCGATCACCTCCGGCTCCAGCCACAGGCCGGGGGTCATGCCGTGGGCCCTGATGTGCCCGAGGACCTCCTCGATGCCGCCCGGGAACCGGCTCCGGGACGGCCGCCAGGCGCCGACGCTGTCCCACCAGCCGCCGTCCTCGTCGTACCAGCCGGCGTCCACGCAGAACACCTCGGCACCTGCGGAGGCGGCGGCCTCGATCAGGGGCAGCAGCTTGGCGGTGGTCGGGTCGCCCATGAGGGTGTTCATGTAGTCGTTGAAGACGACGGGCAGCGTGTCACGGTCGGGATGGGGGCGGCGCAGCGCGCGGCGGTGCGCGGTGAGCGCGGCGACCGCCTCCTCGAGGCCGTCGGGGCGCCGCGCGGCGGTCGCCTCCCTCGAGCCGTCACGGCGGCCGGCGGGGCCGGCCGCGGCGCGCTCCGTGCCGTCGGCGGCCGGGGAGACGGCCACGGAGACGGGGACCGTGGTGAACGACTCGCCGGGGGCCAGCGTCTGGCTCCACTGGTGGTCGAGGTCGGCAGGGCCGCTCGCGGCCACGTACACGCCGTCCCGGCGGGCGCCCAGCTCCCACCGCCACGCGCCGTTGTGCTCGATCTGCCACACCCACGCCTCGCCCGTGCGCCGGTCCACCAGGCCGCCCATCGGGACGTGCCGGCCGCTCGACCAGGTGCCCGAGCTGGTCAGCGCGAACGCGCCCCGGCCGTGCTGCCCGTGGCCGTCCAGCCCGAGGTCGGGCACCAGCTCGCCGAGCGGCCGCCGGATCCAGCGGCTCTCTCCCAGCCACTCGCTGTCGGCGTACAGGACGTCGAGGTCGCCGGCGTGGCTGCCCAGGAAGCCCGCGGCGAACGAGGTGACGCCCAGCAGCAGCACCGGCGCCGTCCCCTGGTTGGTCACGCGGACACGGGCCTGGCAGGCGGGCACGCCCTCGTACGAGCGGAGCGTCACCTCGGCGGCCAGGCCGGTGCGGTCGTCGCGCAGGGCGAGCCGCAGCACGTGCCAGCCGCCCTCCCGCGACTGCTCGGCCCCCGCGTACCGCAACCGGCAACCCACGGCGGTCTCCGAGAGCCGCTGCGACGCCCGCGCCCGGCCCTCGCCCGGGACCAGCACTTCCACCAGCGGCTGGGCCGGCGCGCCGCCCTGGCCGGCCACCCCGCCGGGCGCGCCGCCCGCCGCCAGCCTCCGCAGCGCCACGGGCCGGTCGGGGTGGATCTCCACCACCGCCGTCAGGGCGTCATGGCCCCATCGCAAGGTCTGGATCACGTCAGCGGGCATCGGCGCATCTCCTCAGGTACGGCCCATGTGACCGGTCACATCAATTCCGTTGGCGTAAGTGTGAGCGGTAACACGCACCCAGAGGAACCCTTCTTTGCCGGATCGTTACCGGCGCGTTTCCGCTCGCCCGACGCACCCCTGTCCGGGCAAGCGGCAATCCATCGTCGGCCTCGGTCGCCATGCTTTCCCTGTCGTTTCACCTGCGCCGCGGGCGATGACGAGGATGGAGGCGCGCCGGACGCGGAGGGTCAGCGTGAGGAGCGGGGAGGGGCGGTGGACTCGCGGACGATCAGGCGGGGCGGGGTCAGGGTGAGGGTGGGCTGGGGCTGTCCGAGGAGTTCGGCCACCCCCGCCCGGAAACACGCCTTGCCCAGCCCGGCGAAGTCCATCCGCACCGTGGTCAGCGCCGGCGTCCAGTACGCGGAGCCCGGGATGTCGTCGAACCCGACGATGCTCACGTCCCCCGGCACGTCCTTGCCCGCGTCGTACAGGGCCCGGCGCACCCCCTGCGCGATGTCGTCGTTGCCGCACAGCACGGCCGTCACCCCGGGGTCGGCCAGCAGGCGCCGACCGGCCTCGTAGGCGCCGGCGACGTCCCAGCCGCAGTGGATGATCTCGGGCACCGGGGCGCCCGCCTGCCGCAGCGCGTCGTACCAGCCGGCGTGGCGCCCGCCGGAGCGGCCTTCCGAGGGGATCGCGACGTGATGGACGGTGCGGTGTCCGAGCCCGAGCAGGTGCCTGGTGGCGTCGGCGACGGCGCCGCGCTCGTCGAGGGCGATGGCGACCCGCCCCATGTCGGGGGCGGCCGGCTCGCTGGCGGCGACCGCGGGCACGTGCTGGGGCAGCGCCTGCAGCACCGCCGTGCCCGCCGGGTCGAACGCGATGACCACCACGGCCCCCGCGCTGGGGTCGCTGACGTAGTCGACGGTCTGCTTGACGTCGCCCGGCCCGTCGGACTCGACGACGCGCACCCCCACGGCCATGCCCTCCACCCGGGCGGCCTCCTCGATGCCCTGGAGCGTCGAGGCGTAGCCGTACAGCATGGTGTTGGACATGACGACGGTCACGCCGTGGGCGCGGCCGAGGCCGAGGGCGCGCGCGGCGCGGTTGGGGCGGAACCCGAGCCGGTCGATGGCCGCGAGCACCGAGGCGCGGGTCTCGGCGCTCACCCGGGGCGAGTCGTTGAGGACGCGCGAGACGGTCTGGTGGGACACGCCCGCGGCGGCGGCTACGTCGCGGATGCTCGGGACGGTCCCGCCACGGGCGGACGCGCGCGCCTCTCGCCGGGGGCTGCTGGTCACGATCACATCGTAGGCCGCCCGGGTCCGCGCCGCGGACCGCCCCCTCTGTCTCTCCCGTCTCTTCCGGTCACCCAAATATCCGGAATTTCATGACACGGGTGTTAGATCCCGACAGAATGCGGAGTCCATCCAGCCTTACCGCAAAACTGGAGGGAAACCCCATATGCGTAGACCCCTAGGGGTACTCGCCGGCCTCGTCAGCGTCGCGGCGCTTTCCGCGCCCGTGGCCACCGCTCACGCCGAGTCGGTGTCCCTGGCCGCGTGCCGGCTGACCGTGAACGAGCCCACCCTCAGCACCGCCGGCCGGATCCAGGCTTCCGCCGTCCGGCAGGACTGCGCCCGCCCCGGGCTGGTCCGGGTCCGCATCCTGCGGGCCGTGCCGGGAGACGACCGGGTCGTCAAGAGCGCCGCGGCGCGTGGCCGCGTCAGCCGCGTGACCGTCGCCATGGCCTGCGTGCCGGGGACCTACTACACGACGGCGACCGACTACCGCGGCAACGCCGGCAAGTCCAAGGCCGTCAAGCTGACCTGCTCTCCCACGGCGACGGCCTCCCCGTCGCCCACCTCGAGCTCCACCGCCACCTCCACGGCCACCCCGACCTCGTCCCCGAGCGGGACCCCCACGAAGCCGACGGCCACCGCGACCCCGAAGCCGACCCGCACGGCGACCCCCACGCCGACCCGCACGGTGACCCCACGGCCGACCCCCACGTCCACCTCGACGTCCGGCACGGTCGGCAGCGCCGAGGAGAACGAGGTCGTCCGGCTGACCAACGCCGAGCGGGCCAAGGGCGGCTGCCAGCCGCTCAAGCACGACCCGCAGCTGCGCAAGGCCGCCTTCGACCACTCGGCCGACATGGCGGCGCAGAACTACTTCAGCCACACCTCCAAGGACGGCCGCAGCTTCATGGACCGCATCCGCGGCGCCGGCTTCACCGGCGGCTCGGGCTGGGCCGAGAACATCGCCATGGGCCAGCCGACCCCGGCCTCCGTGGTCGAGGCCTGGATGAACAGCTCCGGGCACAAGGCCAACATCATGAACTGCAAGTACACCCTCATCGGTGTCGGCGCGGCCAAGAACTCCAAGGGCCAGATCTACTGGACCCAGGACTTCGCGGCACGCTGACCGCCCCACCCCGAAGGACGCCCCGCGACGGCAGCCCGTCGCGGGGCGTCCCCCTCTCCGCCGTGACCGCGGAAAGGCGGCGGAGTTTGCCCCGGATGCCGGCGGGAAGCACTTCACCTGCGGAAACATGAGGGACGGGGGTCTCATGGCGGCAGCATTCGACGCCTCCGCCTACGGGCGGAGCATCGCCGACATCTACGACGCCACCGCCCGGGACCTGCCGACCGAGGCCGCCGTCGAGCGGCTGTTCCGGTTGGCCGGTGGCGGGCCGGTGCTGGAGTTCGGGATCGGGACGGGGCGCCTCGCGCTGCCCCTGGCGGCCCGGGGGTTGACCGTGGCGGGTGTGGACGGCTCGCCGGAGATGGTCGCGGAGCTGAGGCGGAAGCCGGGCGGCGACCGCCTCCCGGTGGCCGTCGGCGACTTCTCGGTCACCAAGGTCGAGGGCCGGTTCGCCCTGGTGGTCCTGACCACGAACACGATCTTCGCGTTGCCGTCCCAGGACGCCCAGGTGGAGTGCTTCCGCAACGCGGCGGAACACCTGGAGCCGGGCGGCCGGTTCGTCGTGGAAGCGTGGGTGCCGGACCTGAGCGGGTTCGTCCACGGGTCGGCGCTGCGGCTGCTGTCGCTGTCGGAGGAGGCCGTCACCGCCGAGGCCGCCCGCCTGTCGCCCGCCACGCAGATGATGTACACGACCCGCGTCCGCATGACCGGCGAGGGACTGCGGCTGCTGCCCGCCAACCACCGCTACGCCTGGCCCGCCGAGCTGGACCTGATGGGCCGCCTGGCCGGCATGACGCTGGAGTCGCGCTGGGCCGACTGGGAGGGCACGCCGTTCGGCGACGACAGCCGCGCGCACGTGTCGGTCTACCGGCTGACCGGGGAGGCGTGATGCGCCTGCCGCGTCCCCGCGGGCCCGTCACCGCGGCCCTGTTCGCCCGCCTCGCCACCACCCCGCCCCTGGACCCGTGGCCATGCGATGAGCTTGCCCCCGCCAGGTCCGCTCCCGTGCCGCGCGCGCTGGGCGACGGGGATCTCCAGCTCGCCCTGTTCACCTGCTACGAGCTGCACTACCAGGGCTTCGACGACGTCGATCCGCGCTGGGAGTGGGAGCCGTCGCTGCTGGCCTTCCGGGCCACCCTCGAACGGGGCTTCGAGCGGGCCCTGGCACGGGCGGTGCCCCGCCCGCCGGCCGTACCTCCCGGCGGTGTGCGGGAGGCGCTGACCGAGATGACCGCGCCCGGCGGGGGGCCGTCACTGGCGGCGTTCCTGCGGCGCCACGCCGGCCTGGCGCAGTTCCGCGAGTTCGTGGCGCACCGGTCGGTGTACCACCTCAAGGAGGCCGACCCGCACACCTGGGCGATCCCCCGGCTGCGCGGCGGCCCGAAGGCGGCGCTGGTGGAGATCCAGTCCGACGAGTACGGCGGCGGCCGGACGGAGCGGATGCACGCGGAGCTGTTCCGGGTCACCATGCGCGGCCTCGGCCTGGACGACTCCTATGGCGCCTACCTGGACCGGGTTCCCGGCATCACGCTGGCCGTGTCCAACGTGATGTCGCTGTTCGGGCTGCACCGGAGGCTGCGGGGCGCGGCGGCGGGGCATCTCGCGGCGCTGGAGATGACGTCCTCGCTGCCGAACCGCCAGTACGCCGAGGGCCTGCGGCGGCTCGGCGGGGACGCGGCGACGGCCCGGTTCTTCGACGAGCACGTGCAGGCGGACGCCGTCCACGAGCAGATCGCCGCGCACGACCTGTGCGCGGGCCTGGCCACGCAGGACCCGTCGCTGGCGGGCGACATCCTGTACGGGGCGGCGTGCGCCCTGGAGGTGGAGCGGCTGTGGGCGGAGCACGTGCTGGCGTGCTGGCGGCGCGGGACGTCCTCCCTGGAGCCGCCCGGCGAGCCGGGCGCCCATGCCGCCGAGGAGAGCGCGGTGGCGAGCTCCGCATGACCCGCATGATCGGCACCAGGAGGTGGGCCGGCACGGCGCGCGTGAGCGGCGCGAGGCCCATGGCCGGGCCGGCCGGCGCGGCGGGCCCGCTGTCCCGGCACGTGGTCGACTACGTGCTGCCCCTGCGCTGGGACGGCGACGCCGGCCTGGACGAGCTGACCGCGTACCTGAAGGAGCTGTCCCGGCACGCACGGGTGATCGTCGTGGACGGCAGCCGGGACGAGCTGTTCGACCGGCACGCCGAGCGCTGGCGCGGGCTGGTGACGCACGTGCGCCCGGATCCCGGCCTGCGCTTCGCCAACGGCAAGGTGAACGGCGTGACGACCGGCCTGCGGCTGGCCCGCGCGCAGCACGTGGTGATCGCCGACGACGACGTCCGCTACGACCCGGCCGCGCTGGCCGGGATGGACGCCCTGCTCGCCGGGGCCCACCTGGTCCGGCCGCAGAACCACTTCGACCCGCTCCCCTGGCACGCCCGCTGGGACACCGCCCGCACGCTGTTGAACCGGGCCCTCGGCGCCGACTATCCGGGCACGTTCGGGCTCCGGCGCGCCTTCTTCTGGGAGATGGGCGGCTACGACGGCGACGTGCTGTTCGAGAACCTGGAGCTGATCCGCACCGTCCGGGCCCGGGGCGGCGTCGAGTACCACGCCCCCGGCCTGTACGTGCGCCGCCTGCCCCCGGACGTCTCCCGCTTCTGGTCCCAGCGCGTACGGCAGGCGTACGACGACCTGGCGCAGCCCGTACGCCTGGCGCTGTTCCTGTCCGTGCTGCCCGCCGTGGCGGCCGGCCTGGCGCGGCGCCGGTTCGGCACGCTGGCCGTGGCGGCCGGGCTGGTGGTGGGCCTGGCGGAGGCGGGCAGGCGCCGGGCGGGCGGCCGCCGCGTGTTCCCGTGGACCGCGTCCCTGTTCGCCCCGGTGTGGGTGCTGGAGCGGGCCACGTGCGCCTGGCTCGCGGTGGGCGCCGCTCTGGGCGGCGGCGTGCCGTACGCCGGGCACAGGCTGAGGCGCGCCGCGCACAGCGTACGGTCGCTGCGCCGCCGGCCGGAGCCTCTCTCCCCCGGCCGGGACGGCTACGCCCGCCTCACTTGGTGAGGACGGAACGGCGCGACAGCAGGAAGCCGAGCGCGATCATGCCGACGCCCAGGAGGAAGTGCAGCCAGTCGTCGGCCGTGTTCAGCGGCACGAAGTTGGCGGCGCTCTCCTTGGCGACGAGCAGCCCGTATATCCACAGCAGCAGGTAGATGACGCCGCCGCCGATCAGGAACCCGCGCGCCCCGTTCCAGGTGCGGGAGAGCACGATGCCGGCGATGCCGAACAGCAGGTGGACGATGTTGTGCAGGATCGAGACCTGGAACACGCCCACCAGCAGCGCGCCGGAGTCGTGCCCGGCGAAGGCGATGGCGCTGTAGTGGGTGGTGATGCCCGGGATGAAGCCGAGCACGCCGACCAGCAGGAACACCGCCCCGACGATGAGCGCGGCGAGCTGGACGGGTGTGCGGTCAGCTCTGGTTCTCGGGGTGTCCATGGAAAGCCTCCCTCGGCAAGGGTGTGTGCTGTCCTCACCTGCGACTACCCCGCAGGCTCCCTCTCACGCGCGCCCCCCGCGTGAATGGCTCCGTCGCCCCCGGGTAGGGCCGATGGCTCATGGAGTCGACTGCGAGGGAGCGCGGCCACATGACCTTCAATCCGCTGCGGGAGCGCGGCATCCCGCTGGACAAGCAACTCCGCAACTGGCGCGAGCTGAACGTCGCTCCGATCGACCCGGACCACTCCGATCCGTACACCCGTTGCCGGATCATCGCGATGAACGGCATCGAGGTGGAGGCGATCCTGTTCAGCCACCAGCTCGCCCGGCACTGCCCGAGCGTCGAGCTCAAGCAGCAGCTCGCGCGGGTGCGCTACATCGAGGCCCAGCAGCAGAAGGCGGTCAACTGGCTGCTGCCCGGCCTGTCCTCGGTGCTGGAGACCACGCTGGCCTACGAGCAGGTGGCGGTGGACCTGACCGCCTGGGTGGCGCGGATGGAACCGGACCCGTACCTGAAGCGGGCCTACGAGTTCGGGGTGCTGGAGGACTTCGACCACCTGTACCGGTACGCCAACCTGTACGAGATGATCGAGCACCGCAGGGCCGAGAAGATCGTCGACAACCTGACCGAGGTCATGCCCGGCCGCCCGACGTACCTGCACCACCGGGACCCGGTCGACAACGTGCGCGAGCCGTACGACAGGTCCTCGGCGGCGCCGATCTCGAAGCTGCACGCGCTGACCATCATGGCGGCCGAGCAGCAGACCATGAACTTCTACATGAACGTCGGCCCCACCTACATGGAGCCGATCGCCCGCCAGCTCTACCAGGAGATCGGGCTGATCGAGGAGGAGCACGTCACCCACTACGAGTCGCTGGTCGACCCGGGCGAGAGCTGGTGGGAGATGCTGCTCAACCACGAGTACAACGAGTGCTACCTCTACCACTCGTTCATGGAGACCGAGTCGGACCCGAAGGTCAAGGCGATCTGGGAGCTCCACCTCAACATGGAGCTGGAGCACCTGCGCCTGGCCGCCGAGCTGTTCAAGAAGCACGACGGCCGCGACCCCGAGCAGGTGGTGGCGCCCGCGCTGCCCGCCCCGGTCACCTTCGAGCCGAACAAGGCATACCTGCGCGAACTCATCGCCACACAGATCGACTACACCACCATCGGCACCGGCTACGTCCAGGAGGCCCACGAACGGTTCGAGAAGATGCAGGAGGCCCTCATGGGCGGCGAGAAGGCGCCGTCGGAGATCGTCGTCCAGGAGAACGCCGGCAAGTCCGGCCACGAGTACCGCCTGGAGACGGAGGGGCCGCACCCGGTGGGCAGCCTGCGCGCCGACCGCTGACTCCTCACCGGCCGTCAGAGGCCGGCGGGCTAGGCCGGGGTGGTCAGGCGGCCCACGGCCGCGTCGATGCGGACCGCCGGGACGCCCTCCAGCAGCGGGATCGGCGGCTCGTGCTCGTCGTCGCCCGCGATCCGCCACTCGTGGACCGGCGCGAGGCCCGGCCCGATGAGCTCGAACCCGTCGGCCAGTCGCAGCACCTCCTCGCGGGTGCGGAACACCGACTGCGCCGACGTGCCGGCCGTCGCGGTGCTGAGCTGGGCGATCGCCTCGGGTGAGCTGTCGGCCATGGCGTGGGTGAGCACCAGGTGGCTGCCCGGGGCCATCCACTTGCGAAAGCCCGCCACGATGCCGGCGGGGTCCTCGCTGTCGAGGACGAAGTGCAGGATGCCGACCATGAGCACGCCGACCGGCCGCGAGAAGTCGATCAGGCGGGTGACGCGCGGGTCGCCGAGGATGGCGGCGGGCTCGCGCAGGTCGGCCTGGATGGCCTCGACGCCGGGCGAGCTGGCCAGCAGCACCTCGCTGTGGAGCCGTACGACGGGGTCGTAGTCGACGTAGACGACCCGGCTGCCGGGCGCGATCTCGCGGGCCACCTCGTGGACGCTGGGCGAGGTCGGGATGCCGGTGCCGAGGTCGAGGAACTGGCGCACCCCCTGCCGGGCCAGGTGACGTACGGCGCGGACGAGGAAGAGCCGGTTGGCCCGGGCGACGAGCCGCGTCTCGGGGGCGACGGCGAGCAGCTTGTCGGCGAAGGCGCGATCGACCGCGAGGTGGTCCTTGCCGCCCAGGAGGTAGTCGTAGACCCGGGCGACACTCGGGACACGGGGGTCGACACCCGGCGGCACTCGCTCCAGCTCGCTCACGCGGGGGCCTCCTTCGAATCCGAACGCCGTACGGGCCGGGTCCGACGTCATCCTACTCCCGTCCGCCGACGGGAAGATCGCCTTTCCGGATCACCGTCCGAATCCGCACAGAACGCCACAAACGATCAGTTCCCGCCCTCAGTCGGTCAGTCCCCGCTCGCGGTAGGCGGCCGGTCCCCGCCGCGGACCACGGCGAGCGGGCAGGGCGCGTGGTGCAGCATGGCCTGGCTGACCGAGCCGAGCAGCATGCCGGCGAACGTCCCATGACCGCGCGAACCCACGACCAGCAGGTCCGCCGCCTTCGCGGCCTGCCGGAGCACGGCCACCGGATGGCCGTGGACGACCTCCTCGACCACCGGCACGTCCGGATGACGCTCCCGCCGGTCTGCCAGGGTCGCCTTCAGCGCGGCCAGCTCCCCGCCCTCCCGCTCCGGGTCGGCCGGGGGGAACCCGCCGATCCGCGGCCAGGACCAGGCGTGCACGGCCCGCAGAGTGGCCCCGCGCAGCCGCGCCGCGGCGAAGCCGAAGTCGAGCACCCGGCCGAACGACGCCGAGCCGTCCACGCCCACCACCACCTCGCCGCGCGCCGGCACCGGCACCTCGCGGACCACGACCACGTCGCAGGGCGCGTGCCCGGCCACGCCGTACGCCACCGACCCCACGAGCATGC